>JANXPK010000668.1 GCA_025357355.1 Rhodobacterales bacterium | reverse complement strand
CGCAACAGCTTGTAATCGATATCGAAACCCAACGACTTTGCCGCGGCATACAAATTCGAGCCGTCGATGAACAAAGCCAGTCGTTCGTCCTTGTAAAACATGCGTTTCCCCTCAATCCTGCGCCAACCGGCAGGTAAATCGCGTAATGATACAGCGTCATCACCGTTGATTTTTAGCTAACAGCCGCTGCAACCGGGCACAAGTGTGCCTATACGAAAGTGTACGCGTGACTGTGCGTAAAGTCCAACAAGCTATGGTTGCATTTGGGGCAAATCTGCAACTTGCGGGCAAACCTTTGCCTGAAACCGTGCGGAAAGCCGCCGAAAAGCTGGCCGCATCCGGTCTTTCGGTGGTGGCGATGAGCCGCCTTTATGCCTCGCCCTGCTTTCCGGCGGGTGCAGGACCTGACTATGTGAACGCCGCAGCGCTGGTTGAAACCAGCCTTGACGCGCCCCAGTTGCTGGCCACCTTGCACGCTGTCGAGGCGGACTTTGGCCGCGAGCGGTTGAACCGCTGGGGACAGCGCACCCTGGACCTTGACCTGATTGCGATGGGCGATCTGGTGCTGCCGGATGCGGCGATGCAGGACCAGTGGCGCAATCTGCCGCCGCAAGATCAGGACCGGACCGCTCCTGACCAACTGATTCTGCCCCATCCGCGATTGCAGGATCGGGCCTTCGTGCTGGTTCCGCTGGCCGATGTGGCACCCGAATGGCGGCATCCTCGCCTGAACCTGACCGTCCGGCAGCTGCTTGAACGGCTCGATCCGCGCGATATTGCCGCTGTCACCCCCTTGTAAACCGGCGAAATGTGCCGATTTGTCGCTTGTCAAGCCAAAGCCTTGCGCTTAGATAAGCGCTTCCCGTGCCCCCACCCCGATTGGAGCAGACATGGCCCGCGTGACGGTCGAAGATTGCGTTGATAAAGTGCCGAACCGGTTCGAACTGGTAATGCTGGCCGCCCACCGGGCGCGCGAAATTCAGGCGGGCTCGCCTGCGACAGTTGACCGCGACAACGACAAGAACCCCGTCGTCGCCCTGCGCGAGATTGCCGAAGAGACGCAACTGGCCTCGTCCCTGCGCGAACGCATGATCGAAAGCCACCAGACCCAGATCGAGGTCGACGAGCCGGAAGACGACCAGATGGCGCTTTTGATGTCGGGCGAGATCGACCGTCCGATGCAGGACGACATGTCCGAAGAAAAGCTGCTGCGCGCGTTGATGGAAGCCCAGGGCGAAAACTGATCGCGACCAGGACGGAGCAGGGATGATCGACGTCGAAGACCTGATCGCCCTGGTTCGCAACTACAATCCGCGGACCAATGACGACCTGCTGCGCCGGGCCTATGTCTACGCCATGCGCATGCACGGGGCCCAGAAACGCGCCTCCGGCGACCCCTATTTCGCCCACCCGATCGAGGTGGCCGGCATCCTCACCGACTATCGGCTCGACACGGCCACCATCGTCACCGCCCTGCTGCATGACGTGATCGAGGACACCGCGGTCACCCGCGAGGAGATCGACCGCCTGTTCGGCACCGAGATCGGCGAACTGGTCGAGGGCGTCACCAAGCTTTCCAAGCTGGAGCTGTCGTCGGAGCACCTGCGCCAGGCCGAGAACCTGCGCAAATTCATCCTGGCGATTTCCAAGGATGTCCGCGTCCTGATGGTCAAGCTGGCCGACCGGCTGCACAACATGCGCACGCTGGAGCACATCAAGAGCCCGGCCAAGCGCGAGCGGATCGCCCGCGAGACGCTGGACATCTACGCCCCGCTGGCCCGTTCCATCGGCGTCCACCGGATCTGCACCGAGCTTGAGGAACTGGCCTTTGAGCACCTCAACCCGGTGGCCCGCGACGCCATCGGCCGCAGGCTTGCGACCCTGCGCCACGATCAGGGTGGCGCGGTCAGCCTAGTCTCCGGGGAGATCGCCGCGCGGCTCGAGGCGGCCAACGTGCCCGCCCGGGTGTTCGGCCGCGAGAAGAACGCCTATTCGATCTGGCGCAAGCTGCAGCGCAAGTCGATCGGCTTTTCCCAGCTTTCGGACATCTACGCCTTCAGGGTGATCGTCGACACCGAGGACGACTGCTATCGCGCACTCGGGGTCATTCACCGGGCCTGGCCCTCGATCCCCGAGCGGTTCAAGGACTTCATGTCCACGCCCAAGCGCAACAACTACCGCTCCCTGCACACCACCGTGGTCGGCCCCCGCGGCATGCGGATCGAGATGCAGATCCGCACCGAGGCCATGGATCTGGTGGCCGAGGAGGGCGTCGCGGCGCATTGGCGCTACAAGGACAAGTCCTACGGCTTCGA
>JANXPK010000657.1 GCA_025357355.1 Rhodobacterales bacterium | reverse complement strand
TCGACCAGTCCGTAATGGATGCAAGACAGAAGCTCAGCAAGGGATCCGTGACACCCATCCCTGCGAGAACCGTTGGTGCGGCCAAAGCTGGCTGGGAAAATGACAGCATTCCGATCAACAAGGCGGCGCAGATTGGTCGCGGCCATTGGGTTCGCGCTGAGTATGAGGACGACGCTTTGCCCGATCTGCTGTGTGACTCTGGCGCGCCACGCGCCCTCGGCACCAGCCCGGGCTCCGTCACTGACCCCTCATCCGGCACCTTGGCGGGAACCCGGCAGCGCCCGGCCAACGCCCCCGCGACAAGCCAGGTCAAAGGCGTCAGCGTCGCATTCGCAATCATGTCGATCAAATTGGCCGACAGCAGGATGCACAGACCTGCCGTCGATGGTGTAATTCCCAATCGACGTTGTCGTAGGAACAAGATCAGCATCGGTGCGGTCAAGAGCCCATACGTCAACAGGTATCCAAGCCACCCGGAACTGCCCATCAGGATTATCCATGTCCCATCGGTCACGCTGACGTCCTGCCCGGTATCAGGGTCATAGACGCGCGCACGACCATAGCCCCCCCAACCTGCCAGTGCGTGTCCGTTGGCGTGCGCAAGCAACTGATCCTCATTGTCAAACCGGAACTGCAGCGATTGGGCGCGGTCCTGGCTGAACGACGCGACTTGTTCATAAATCGCCTGGACCGGGACCATGCCCGAACCGCGCAACATCGGGTAGATCAACATTGTAACGGCGATAATGGTTGCCACAACCATCTGCAGGCGTATCGAACGAAAGAGCAGGATAGGGATCAGCACGAGAAGAACCGTCAGCGCGCCAAATGAATGGCATAAGAAGAGCACACCCGTCAGCCACAGCCCGGCAAGCCAAGCATTGCTGGGTCGACCCTCAGCACGCTCGTTCCACCAAAGCGAGAAAGCCGCGAGCGCCGAAATTGCCAGGAAGATCGCAAGCCAGAGCCCATGCTGCAAAAAGACCACCGGCCGGTAGCCACCGTCGCGCATCGCTTGTGCAAATGACTGTGCAAGGAATCCGTAGGCCCAGTGGGCGAGTTGCGGGCTCATCCGGATTTCGAACAGAGTTGGCAGCGAATAAGTGAGCCCTGCCACGCAAAGAACCCGCAAGAGAACGGTCTGTTGGCCCGGCGTGGCCAAATATCGCAGTCCCAGATAGAAAGGCAACAGCATGACCATAACATCCAGGATCATCGAGAACGCATCGTAGGGTCTCAATCCCGGCAGGACGCGGCCCGTGATCACATATGGGGCGGTGTTCTGCTGGACCGTAAGGAATTGATTCAAAACCAAGAGCACAATCAACAACGTCAGAATTCTGGGTACGCGAAGTAGCGCCGGGACGGCAGTGGTCGGTTCGAGGGGGGCCGAAGTTCTGGGTGGGCGACGTTGTTCCTGGCGGGTGAAACCAGAACGCCGTTTCAGGTTATCGAGATGCGCGTACCCTGCGGCGCGAGGGCCTGTCTTGCTTTGCCCTGCCTCAAGGCCGCCTATGTCCGGACCCGTTTCAATCTGGCTTCTCGTCGTCAGGACGGTCATCAGTGCTGCCGAAACCGATGGAATCAGCGTTTTGTCCATATTTGGCAGCACCGGTGGATCAACGCCAACTCCGTAGGGAAGTGCCAAGTACCCTCCGATCACCGACCAGGCGATAGCCTGGGCGCGCGGCATGGCGCGGAACAGAAAGACCACGACAAGGGGCCAGCCGAAAAGTGCTAGATAGGCGAAGCTGTTGGGCATGGCTCTCTGACCTCGGACCTAAGCGTCAATGGGCGACAAGGTTCGAACAATCCCGAAAGCGAGTCCGAAGAATGGCTCGGGTGTCTGGGTTTGAAAAAGGAGAAAAAAATCTGTCCGGCCAACAAGATGCCGAACTGTTGCCATGCTTCCGTGCCATGCTATAGTTCACGTAAAGCGCTCCCGCAGACCAATCGCATAGAACCATAGGAAAGCACGGCTTGTCAAAGCATCCAGTGGCCGATGTTTCGGTGATTGTCGTGAATTTTGGCACGGCGGAGCTGGCGATCAAGGCGGTGGCCAGCGTGTTGACGCACCCGCAGCGAGTGCGCGAAATCCATCTTGTCGACAATAATTCGCCAGGCCAGGACTCTGCCGAACTGGCTAAGGCCATAGCAGAGCGGGGTTGGGACGGGCGCGTTTACCTTCATGCCGAACCGATCAACCATGGTTTCGGGCGCGGCAATAACTTGATTCTGGAACATCTGGCGCAGCAAGAAAATCCGCCCAACTGGGTGTTTCTGCTCAACCCCGATGCATCTCTTGGCAATGCTGCGATCCAGATTCTGGCTGAATTCCTCGATGGCCATCCGCAGGTTGCCGCCGCCGGGACCCGGATCGAGAAGCCGCAGCGCGGCTCTGTCGTGGCTGCCTTTCGTTTCCCGTCGCTGATCAGTACCTTTTCCGATGCCGTTTCCTTTGGCCCGCTGTCGCGGATTTGCGACCGCTGGCAAGTGCCACTTGACCCCGATCTGCCCACCTCGCGGGTGGACTGGGTCTCTGGGGCAGCGGTGATGCTGCGCATGACGGCGTTGCGCGATGTGGGGTTCTTCGACCCGGAGTATTTCCTTTACTACGAAGAGGTTGACCTGATGCGCCAACTCGCCCGCAAGGGTTGGCAAACCTGGCATGTCGCCGAGGCCCTGGTCATTCATGCAGAAGGCGTTGCTACGGGCGTTGGAAGCGGCCGAAGCGAGCGACGGCCGCTTCCGGCATACCTCTATCACTCTTGGCAATACTATATGCGCAAGAACCTTGGTCATTCCCGGGCCTTGTTGGCATGTCTTGCTTGGGGAGCCGGGGCGGTTTTCAATCTTGGTCTTGCAAGATTGCGGGGCAAAGAACCGGCGGCACCTTTGAATTTCTTCTCGGACCTTTGGTCGCACGCCATCCGACCGCTGCTTGGGCTGAGGGATGTTTCGTGACGGATCATTCCATGGCACCTGACGCAGATCGCCGCCCCGCCGCCGTGGTGATCGGGCGAAACGAGGGTGAACGCCTGATCCGCTGTCTTGCTTCCATCAGTGGGCAGGTCGGGCGGTTGGTCTATGTCGACTCAGGCTCGACGGATGGCAGCGTGGCGGCGGCACGCGCGATCGGCGCAGAGGTCGTGATCCTTGACATGGCCCAACCGTTCACGGCCGCCAGAGCCCGCAACGCCGGTCTGGATGCCGTGTCAAAGGGGGAACTGCCCGATTGGATCCAGTTCGTCGATGGCGATTGCGAATTGCGTCCGGGCTGGATCGAAAAGGCGCGCGCGTTTCTTGAAACCAACCCCAAAGCCGCTGTCACCTTTGGGCGCCTTCGCGAGCGCTTTCCGGAAGCGTCGATCTATAACCGACTTTGTGATCGCGAATGGAACACTCCTGTGGGCGAGGCCTTGGCTTGCGGCGGCATTGCCATGATGCGACGTACAGCGCTGGACCAGGTCGGCGGTTTCAACCCGGCGCTTATCGCTGGAGAAGAGCCGGAAATGTGCGTCCGCCTGCGCAAGAAAGGTTGGCAGGTCTGGCGCATCGACGCCGAAATGGCCCTGCACGACGCTGCAATGAAGCACTTCGCGCAGTGGTGGCGGCGCGCCCGGCGCGGCGGCCATGCCTTTGCCGAGGGCGCGGCACTGCACGGATCGTCGCCCGACAAGTTGGGCGTTGTCGGGCAACGCCGGGCGCTCGCCTGGGGGCTCGGCCTGCCGATTGCCACCCTTTTGGGCCTTATTGTCACACCCTGGAGCTTTGCCCTTCTGCTTTTCTGGCCCGTCCAGGTCATTCGGCTCGCCGCACGCGAGAACTTCGATCGCCAAGTCTGGGGGCCATCGTTGTTTCTGGTCTTGGGCAAAATCCCCGAAGCCATCGGGGTTGCCGAGTACTGGGGACGGCGGCTGATTGCGCGCCCGACCGGGATCATCGAGTACAAATAGACAGCGTGCCTGACGTTGCAGAGCATTTTCGGCGAGTTCTTGCGTGTCGCTCGGCAAGTTGCCGCCGGTGGCGAATCAGGCGGAATTTGACGCCTTGCCCTGTTGCGAAGACCTATTTATGGCAATTGTTGCGGATCGAAGCCGAAGTTTCACCCATATTGACCACTTTGCTCACGATTTCGACACAATATCGCCGCGTTGAAGTCGATCATAGCTGCTGGGATGATCACAGAAAGTTTCGATTGTTTCTGGTGAAACGACGATTGCGGCGTTCTTGCAGACAAGATCGGAATCACAAGATCGATTGAGGTAGAGCATGGGCACGCCTGACACGACGGTACCCGCGGGTTCTGGGGTAACGGATCCTTCGCTGGCGTTTGGTCTGATCTCGGTGTCGGACTGGTCGACGGAGATGCCGTTTCTGGATCTGATGAAATACTCGCGGCCGTTCCTCGGGCATAGCGCGTCGAACTGGAACGCGATGAGCAACGATGCGTTGCAAAGCGGCGGGTATCTGGATGCGAATGGCTGGCCGACCTCGATCCCGCCGGGGATGAGCTCGGTTGGGACAATCTGGGCCTGGGACAGCACGGATCCGGTGACCGCGGCCTCGCGCGCCGGGATCTATGTGCTGAGCTATTCGGGCGAGGGCACGCTGAAGCTGTCGGGCGACGTGAAGGTCTTGTCGAGCACGCCGGGCCAGATCGTGGTGCAGAACCTGAGCGGCGGGACCATGGCCGTCGACATCACCTCGACCGATCCCAATCACGACGGCAATTACATCCGCGATATCTCGTTGGTTCCGCAGCAATATCAAGACCTGGCGGCGGCGGGTGAGATCTTCAACCCCGACTGGCTGGCCCTGGTTCAGGACGCGCGCGAATTGCGCTTCATGGACTGGATGGACACCAACGGCACCACTTCGGCCCATTGGTCCGATCGGCCGCAGGTCGGTGATGCCAGCTGGGCCGCCAATGGCGTGCCGGTCGAGGTGATGGTGGCGCTGGCCAACCAGACCGGGACCGAGCCGTGGTTCAACATGCCGGCCGGGGCGGATGCGTCCTACATCCTCAATTTCGCCACCTATGTGCGCGACCACTTGAACCCCGGGCTCAAGGTTCATGTCGAATACAGCAACGAGACCTGGAATTTTGCCTTTGGTCAGACCCAATGGCTGGCCGCTCAGGCGAAGTCGGTCTGGGGCTCGACCGATGGCGCGGCCTGGCTCAGCTATGATGCGATGCTGGCGACCAAAGCCGCGCTGATCTGGGACCAGGTTTTCGGGTCGGAGGCGCAGGCCCGGGTGGACAATGTGCTGGGCACCCAGACCGGCAATATCGGGATCACCTCGCAGGAGCTGACGGCGTCGCTGTGGAAGCTTTACGATCCCACGGGCTATGTGGCGCCGTCTTCGGTGTTCGATTCGCTGGCGGTGACGAGCTATTTCGGCGCCTCCACGATGTCGGACACCGCACTCAGGGACGAACTGCTGGCGGTGCTGAAGACCCCCGGCATCAATGCCACCGCCTGGCTCAAGGCCAAGATGGAGGATCCGACCTATTCGGAGTCGATCCCGCAGGTCATCGCGCAATGGGCGGCCGACAAGGCCCTTGCCGACAAATACGGCATGGGCCTCGTCGCTTACGAGGGCGGTCAGCATCTGTTGCAAAGCGCTTTTCTGAGCGGGATCAGCGACGCGGACCTGACGACGCTGACCACCTTTCTGGCAGGCTTCGTGCGCAGTCAGGCCATGGCCGACCTTTATCACGAGCTGTGGGTGGCCTGGGCCCAGGTCAGCGACGGTCCCTTCATGCAGTTCGGCGATGTGGCCGAAGTCAGCAAATTCGGCGCCTGGGGTCTGTTCACAGCGCTGGGCGATCACAACCCGCGGGCCGATCTGCTGATGGACCTGAACCTGCATGCCCATGCCTGGTTCGGCAGCGGCGGCGGCGTGCAGTATCAGCAGGGCGTCATCACGGTCGGCACCGGTGTTGCGGATACCTTGACGGGCACCGACAAGGATGACTTCCTGATCGCCGCCAATGGCCGCGACACCATCATCGCCGGCAAAGGCCACGACGCCATCGCCGGCGGATCCGGCTTCGACACCGTCGTGCTCGCCGGTTCCGCCAAGGACTACACAATCGTCGTCGAAGGCGACGGCTACCGCCTTACCGGACCAGGGACCTACGACTTCATCAAAAACATCCAGCAATTCGCCTTCGATGATGGCAACAAGACCCTCGAAGCGATGTTGCGTGGCAATTGAGTCGCGCAAATCTTGGTGACGATCCCAGCCGCGGCTTGCGGACTTAAAGGTTCCCAAGTAAAGCCAAAATGCGTTTGGAATGATCTGCTTGCGCAGAGGAGACAGATTTTCCGCCGGTGATCTTTTGCTTCGTCGTGCAACAGGAAAGGCGGCAAATTCGTGATCAAGGAGCCGATTTGAAACAACTGCTCAAAGCATATCTGCTGCTTGATGCCCAGGACCGCTGGCAAGCCTGGCTCGTCGTGGTGATCGTCGTGGTGACTGCGTTGTTTGACACGCTGGGGACGGTCTCGATCATGCCATTTCTGGCTGTTCTGGCCAATCCGGATTTGATCAGCAAGAACAGGACTCTGGCCTCCGTTCACGACGCCCTGGGCTTTACGGGGTCGGAGAATTTCCTGATGTTCCTCGGACTGGCCTCTTTTGCTCTGCTGATTGTATCGGCCATTGTGCGCAGTCTGGGGCAGTTCCTGGTGAACCGCTTCACCCAGATGCGAACATACCGGATCGGGGAGCGGTTGCTGGAAACTTACCTTCGCCAGCCTTACGCTTTCTTTCTGAATCGACATAGTGGTGACATCGGAAAACAACTGTTGTCCGATATAGACGTGCTGGTCGCGCAGATTTACCAGCCCGCCGCAAACCTCATTGCCCAGGCTGTTCTGCTGTCCGTCCTGATGGTCCTGCTCGTTGTGGTCAATCCCCTCGTCGCTTTGATCGGGCTTCTGGTGCTGGCCGGGTCCTATGGAACGCTCTACCTGCTGATCCGCAGCTTTCTGTCTCGCGCGGGCCAAACGCGTTCGGCCTCGATTCAAGAACGCTTTCGAACGGTTTCCGAAGCGCTGGGCGGGATCAAGATCGTGAAGCTGGTTGGGCGTGAATCGTACTACCATAAGCGCTTTGCCGTCGCCTCACGCGAATCCGGACGGTTGCAGGCAATAACAACCAGCGTCTCGCTGGTGCCGCGTTACGCTGTCGAGGCGCTGGCATTCGGCGGCATCATCCTGCTGACCTTGGCGCTGATGGTGAAATACCGCGACCATGAGGCAGGCGCGCTTTCGCAAGTCCTGCCACTTCTGGGCTTCTACACCTTCGCGGGGTACCGAATCCTGCCGACCATGCAGGGGATCTATCAGGCATTGTCGCAACTGCGCTTTGGGTCGGCAGTTCTGGACACCATCACAATCGATCTGGCCAACAGCGATGCGCTGCCGCGACTGCCAATGACACCGGCAGTGCCAATTCCTTTCACGCGCGAAATTGAGATCCGTCAGCTCGGCTTTACTTACCCAAATGCGCAGGCGGCTGCACTGACAGACCTGTCCCTGACAATCCCGATCGGTTCGACCCTTGGCATCGTGGGGTCAACCGGGTCTGGCAAGACGACTTTGGTTGACCTTTTTCTAGGCCTGCTAACCCCTGGCCACGGGGCTGTCGTGGTTGATGGAATCGCGGTGACGCCCTCCACCGTGCGCGCCTGGCAAGCAGACCTCGGTTATGTGCCGCAGGACATCTTTCTGTCCGATGCCAGTGTCACCAAGAACATTGCTCTGGGCTTGCCGCAGGAAGAGATCGACATCCTTCGCGTGCGCCAAGCCGCCCGAATGGCTCAGATTCTGGATTTCGTCGAAACACAGATGCCCGAAGGGTTCGAGACCAAGGTTGGCGAGCGCGGAGTGCGCCTGTCAGGTGGGCAGCGCCAGAGGATCGGTATTGCCCGCGCCCTTTACAACAACCCCGGCATCATCATTTTCGACGAAGCGACCAGCGCGCTTGACACCTTGACCGAGCAAGAGGTGGTCAAGGCCATCAACGGACTGGCCGGCACCAAGACGATTTTGATCATCGCTCATCGCATCAGCACGGTGCAGAATTGCGACCAAATCCTCGTTCTGGAGCAAGGCCGAATGGTGGGTCTGGGCCAGTACGACGATCTTTACCGCAACAACGCTGCATTCCGCCGCCTTGTCGATGTGCGCGGAAGGGAATGACCAAAGTCCGGCAAGTCGCCTACGGGGAAAAGTTCCACTCCTGACCAGATCGACATTGCAGGGGTGACCGGCTGCAAGAGGTCTCGCTGCAGAATGCGTGCGTAATCAAACCAGTAAGCGTGAATCAATGGGAATTTGACAGCAAGGTCGTCATCGCAAACACTAAACTGAGGGTATGACATTGGCATCGTTAGCAGCCAAAGCTCTGTCCAGCCAGTCCGCCAGCTTGGACATTTGCGGATCCTTGAACAAGTCCAGGTGGCGGCATTTGATGTTTTCCACCTCCACTTTGCGGCAGACGCTTGCCCAGCCGTTGGTCGCACTGGGATCCTTGACGTGCACCCAATCTTCAATCTCAAGTGCGCGCAGCAAGGCGACTTTGCCGCCAAACCGACTAGGGTGATAGGTTGCGAATGCCTGAGCACCCTTGCCGGCTGTTACCCTCATCCGGCGTTGCAACTCCGTTTCTGGCAGGGAGGTCTCGGGATCGATCGGCTTGGGCTTTTCGGCCGGCTGCAGGCGCAGACGTCTGCGTACCCGGGGTGCGAGGTAATCGATTGCATCGCGCAGCGAGGATCGCGACAGGATCCTTGCGTGTTGCACAATCCTGGTGACGGCGCTTCCGCCGATCACATAAGAACCCGGCGCATAGGAATCGATAACGCAGACGATTTCAGGCGCCAGCCCCTGACGTTCCATTTGTGCTGCCACTTCGACCGCCAGATTGCCGCCAAAGGAATAGCCTAGAAGAGCGTAGGGTCCAGTTGGCTGCACCAAACGGATGGTTTCGACCACCGCGAGTGCCATCTTTGTCAAACTAGGCTCTTCATCTGCGCCGAAATCGAATTCGTGCAGTTCAATCGAATAGATCGGACGCTCGGTCACCAACTTGGCTGCCAAGCGTTCATACTGCAGGGCAACTCCGCCCAAGCCGGGAATACAGAACAAGGGTTGGCCCGAACTCCCCTTGCGTACAGACACGATGCCACTGGGCAGCGAAGGCGCGGTTTGCTCGTCCAGCATCTGCGCGATGCGGCGGATTGTCCGGCCTTCCAACATCGCACGCACGGGAATCTTCAACCCGTACCGAAGTTCGACCCGAACGAGCACGTCGAGCGCAAGCAAAGAATGACCGCCCAATTCGAAGAAGTCGTCCTCGGCACTGACGCGGGCAAGACCAAGCACCTCGGCCCAAACGGCAGCAATATTGCGCTCGGCTGGGGTATCAGGCTCTGCGAAGGTCGCAGTTCCCAAGCCTGTGCCGACCGGAGCTGGCAAGGCGCGCCGATCAATCTTGGCATTCGGCGTCAGCGGCATGGCATCAAGAATGACAAAAGCCGATGGCACCATGTAATCCGGCAACTGTTTCTGCAGCAGCGCACGAACCGCGTCGGCGATATCGGGATGTGCCGAATTCGTCGTCAAGTATGCGACCAGTCGCCTGTCGCGAGGATCGTCCTCGCGCACAATGACAACAGCTTCACGCACCGCGGGATGGTGGATGATTGATGCTTCAATCTCTCCCAACTCGATCCTGCGACCGCGGATCTTGACCTGGAAATCCAGACGACCCAGATGTTCGAGCGTCCCGTCGCCGCGCCAGCGGGCCCCATCTCCGGTGCGGAACATCCGGTTTCCGATACCGGGCGCGAAAGGATCAGCCACGAACCGTTCCGTTGTAAGGGCGGGTAGCCGCCAATAGCCCAGGGCCACCCCGGTTCCGCCAATGTAAAGCTCGCCTGGCACATCAGCGGCGCAGGGTTGCAATTGCTTGTCCAGAACGTAGACCGCCGTATTGGCGATCGGCTTGCCAATGGTGATGGCTGCCACATCCGTGATTTGGGCGCAGGTTGACCAAACCGTCGTTTCCGTCGGTCCGTACATGTTCCAAGGCGCAACGCCCTGCCCGATCAAGGTCTCTGCGATCTCCACCGGCAGGCTTTCCCCGCCGATCAGAGCCTTGAATCCCTTTGGTGCTGTCCATCCCGTCATCAAGAGCAGGCGCCACGTCACCGGCGTTGCCTGCATAACGCTTGCGCCGTGCTGATCCAGCAATCGCGAAAGCGCAAAGGCATCGGCGGCGTCGTCGCGGCTGGCGATCACTACGCTGGCACCGACGGTAAGCGGCAGCAGCAGTTCAAGCACCGAAATGTCGAAAGACAGGGTCGTGACGGCCAGCAATACGTCGTCGGTCCCAAGACCGGGTTCGACTGCCATGCTATTGAGCATGTTCACAACCGCGCGGTGCGGCACGACCACACCCTTGGGCTCGCCGGTCGAACCCGAAGTGTAGATGACATAGGCCGGATCATCCGCCTTGGAGTCGCGCGCCTGGTCCGGCGACAAGGGTTGACCGGATTGTGCTGCAATCTCGGCAACGTCGGCATCCAGCAACAACAGTCGATCGCCCGGCATATCGAAAATCTTGGCCAGCGCGGTCTCAGACAGCAAAAGCCTAAGCTCCGAATTCTGCACCATGAAATGCAGACGTTCTGCCGGGAATGCCGGATCGAGCGGCACATAGGCGGCACCAGCCCGGAAGATCCCCAACATGGCCATTGGCAGCATGGGGCTTTGGGTGACACAAAGTCCGACAAGATCGCCCCGCCCGATGCCTCGGTCACGCAATGTGCGGGCAATGCGGTTCGCGCCAGCGTCAAGGTCACGATAAGACAACGCCTCGTCCGACCATTTCACCGCCGTTCGATCCGGCGAGCGGGCGGCTTGCTGCCCGATCAGATCCTGAACGCAAAGCGGGCCGCCAAAGTCGCGGCTAGTCGCGTTCCACTCCACAGTCAGGCGTCTGCGCTCCACCGCGGGCAGAATTCCCAGATCAGACAAGGGACTGGTGGGGGCAAGTTCCAGCGCGGTGGTCAGTTCCTGAAGTGCGGTGTGCATATAATTGCGGATCCGGACGGGATCGATGGGGGCGCGTACCTGCACCACCATCCGGAAGCCGTCCCCGAAGTCATCCAACGACACCGTGAGTGGGTAATTCGTCCGCTCGACAAAATGAACGTATTTGCGGCCTGGAATGTCCTTGGAGAACTGGCCGCCCGCAGTCGAAAGTTCCGCGACTTGCTGCTTGAAGTTGCTCAGCCCCATGCCGCCACTGGGGCGGCGGTAATTCAGAATGGCATTGAATACCGGCACATTCGATCGGATCGCACTGCAGCGCTGCACAAGGCTGAGAGGCGCATGTTCGTGGCGCAGCAATTGGGCCAGAAGCAGATGGGTATGACGTACTCCGGCGACCACGCCTAGGTTGCCGACTGGAACGCGAATCGGCAGGGTGTTGATGCAAGGGCCCGCGATCCGGGCGGTATCGCTGAGCATCCGGCCCAGCATGACGGTGCCGAACACGACATCGTTTCGCCCAGAGAGCCG
>JANXPK010000647.1 GCA_025357355.1 Rhodobacterales bacterium | reverse complement strand
TTGGCAACAGATGCGCCAACCCTTCCTGCGTGAACGCCGCCGCGCCGGTTGCCAAAGTGCGGGCGATATCCGCAGCCGGTCGCACCCTGGCAAGGGCAGCAATCCAATCGGCTGCGTCTTGCGCCACCGCCCTGTCATATTCGGCAGCATCCCATTGGCTTGCCAGCGGGATGCCAATGTCGGCGAACGCCGCAAAAAGCCCGGGCACATCGTAGAATGAGATCGCGAAGGCATCGAGCCCGGCACCGTTGCGGTCCCTCGGGATGATCTGACTGCGGGTCGCCGCGACATAGTCAAGCTGCACACAACGCGGCCGCAGCATGTCTCTCGCCATGTCCCGGTCAGGCCTGCGCCGCAGGACTGTTATCCGTTGCGGCAGGCGCCCCAGCAACTGCCGACCGTGCAGCGCGGAACCCTCCGAAAAGATCAACTCCCGCGCGCTGGAATACAGCGCCAACTGCCGATCCAGCCGCGCGGTGCCCGGATCAAGAATGGTCACCCCAAACCGCCTTAGCGCTGCAGCCAGGGCCCGTTCCCCGGCATTGCCACCCGCGCCTTTGGCCAGAAGTCCGCTGCGGGTCACGAATACCATCCGGTCGTCCAATGCCGGCAGCAACTGGCGACGCGGATTGGCATCCAGCAGGTCCAGATACCAGTTCGGCGGCGTGGATTGGTCCAGCCATTCTGCCTGCCCGCTGGCATATAACTCGGCCATCCGCAACGGTTGGACCACGAACCTCACCCGGTCAGGAGGGACCCCCATCCACTGCATCACGTCAAAGAACACTTGTGGCAGCACCAACCGGGACAGATGCCGTGCCACCCATTCCGGCCGGACGGCAAACAGCACTGGGTCTTGCGGGCGGTGGTGCAAGGCTGCGGGCAGTCTGGTCGCATGTTCACCGACCAGATGGCCAAAGTGCCGCGCCGCATAGCCGCCCCAGATGCAAGGTTGCCTTATGTGGCGCACGGCGTGCCCGGCGAAGGCAGCCGGATTGGCAACGTCGCGGTCATCGCGATAGTGGCGCATCGCCGCACTGGTGCTGCCTTGGGGCCACACGGGCCCGCCGTCTACCAACTGGCCATGAAAGATCAAGCGGTGCGACGGCATCACGTCGATGTCGCGGAACAAGTCCGGCCTTGGCACATCCGGCTGTAACGGGGCGGGATCGGTCGCTTCGGCTCCGCCAAAAGCCGGTCGCGCAAACAGCGCCGATGATGGAGCGTCGCGCAGCAGCACCAGTGCAGAGGCAATTTTGGCCGAAACCGCGCCCGACATGCTCAGGCCGCCAATTCGGGACCGTCGCCCACCGACCTCCCGGTCCGAAAGATCCGCGCGGCCAGGCGGCGCGCGCAAAAAACGTCATTTGTCATCTTCACCGGGATCTCCCCTGTCTCGTCCCGCAGGTCACGAACCAGATGCGGCCCATCAGCGCTGCCCGGGCGGGCCAAGTCAAGGCGGTCCACACCCAAGTCATGCAAATCTCAGCCCCTTCACAATTTGGCTCAAGACCCGGTCGCTACAGGCATTTCCACACCTTCCGCACGCAAATCTGCCCGTGCCTGAACCAGCGCATCAGCGGGCAGCCAGGCATCGTTTTCGTGCCGTGCCAGCCACTGCCGCGCATCCGCTTGTTCTGCTGCCGCAAACGCCACGCCATCCCAAAGCGGCTCAAGGTCTACTCCGATCGTGCCAAACGCCGCGAACAGCGCCTTCACGTCATAGAACGACAGGCCCGAGGCAAAAACCTCCACCCCCTTGTGATTGGTGAACGTCACAAAGCGTCGTAACACCTCGGCATAGTCAAGCTTTCGGCACCGCACCTCCATCGCCGCCTTGGCAATGCGGCTGCGACGGCGGCGGCAAAGGATGGCGATCCTTTGGTCGATGTACCCCAGCAACTGCCGCCCATGAATGGCTGATCCCTCGACGAATACCAGTGTTCTGGCCCCGGCATAAACCGCCAGTTGTTCGCGCAGCCCGGCCTTAAGCGGGTCCATCACCAGCACCCCGCGGCGCTGCAGGACACTCACCAGATAGCTTTCACCCGCATGGGCGCCCAATCCCATGCCCAAAAGGCCGAGCCTGCCGACATAAGCCACCTCGGCTGCGACCGGCTCGATCGCGTGACGCGCGGCGTTGGCGTCCAGCAGCGCCAGGTAGTCCTGTGACGGCGCGTTCATTCCCAAGGGCTCGGCCTGCGGCATGCAGCGTAATTCGGCGACGATCGTCGGTCTGGTGATGAAATGCACCCGGTCCCGTGCCAACCCGTACCAATGCAACAACTGCCAGAAGTACACCGGCAATTGCGTTTCCGTCTTGCCAGGACCCAGCACGAACAAAAACAGGTCATCCGGCCGCGCTGCCACCGACGTGAGCACCCGCTGCAAATGCTCGGCAATCAGATGGCCAAAATGGTCCAGCGCAAAGCCCGCCCAGATGCAGGGCCGCTCGATGCGGTCATGCGGCCCGACATGCGGCATCGGCAGAAGGTCGATCATCTTGCCCTGACGGAAGTGCCGCACCGCGGTCTGGCGGTCAAAGTCGGGCCAGATCGGGCCACCGTTGGCCATGGTCTTGAAGGCGCCGTGCCGGGTGGTCGGAACCACCTCGATCTCGTGGAACACTGCGAAAAGGTCTGCTGCGGTCATCTTGCTGTCGTCCCCCGCGCTGCCCCCTAGCCTAGCCGTGTGCCACCATGCCACCCGCCTGCGCGATGCAGGCCGCCGCTGCCGGGCGCCGGGCAATGGTCATGATATTGGCGACAGTCGAGCTGCCCGCTTCGACCCCGACATCTGCCGCGATGGCGCGCAATTCATCGGGCGTGCCGTTGTCAACGATGCAGCGGGCGGCAGCGGCCCCCGTCACCGGGGCAATCACCGACTCCGCCGTCCGCGCCATCGCCTTGTCGATCACCACCTGCGGGTCGCAGGCCGCCAGCACCAGAATTGCCACAATTGCCACGGCCTTCATTTCGTCCCTTTCGCATTGACATGGCTGCCGCGCAGTTCCTTGCGCACCACCAGTTTCAGCCCCGACCAAACCTCGTCGACCGCGCAGACCTTTACATCAACCAGTACGTCCGCCAAGGCGCGGTTGCGGATCACATCTTCGGTGACATTCAGTTCCCGCGCCGCCTGGGTCATGAAGCCGCCACGTGCCCGCACGCTGTAGAGATCCAGCGTATCGACGTGGAAGGCATCCCCACGGTCGATCAGCACGTTGACCTTCATCATCACATCGAAGGCGAGGTTCTTGGCGAGCCCCCGGATGCGGTAGCG
>JANXPK010000634.1 GCA_025357355.1 Rhodobacterales bacterium | reverse complement strand
TTGGCAACCAGCGCCTTGGGGGCATCTGTGAAGAGCAAATGCGCCTCGTCGAAGAAAAAGACGAGCTTGGGTTTGTCCGGATCGCCCACCTCTGGCAGGGTCTCGAACAGTTCCGACAAAAGCCACAGCAGGAACGTCGCGTAAAGCTGCGGGCTCTGCATCAGCTTTTCCGCGGCCAGGATGTTGATCATGCCGGCACCACCCGAATCAACCCGCATCAGATCGGCCAGTTCCAGCGCCGGTTCGCCGAACATCTGCACCGCGCCCTGATTCTCCAGAGTCAGCAGCTGGCGCTGAATGGCCGCAACCGACGTCGCCGAGACCAGGCCATAGTGCTGCGAGACATCGGCGGCGTTTTCCGAAATGAAGATCAGCAAGGCCTGCAGATCCTTCAGGTCCAGGATCGGCAATTGTTGTTCATCAGCCAGCCGGAAAGCCACGTTCAGCACACCTTCCTGCGTGTCGTTCAACTCAACCATCCGCGCCAACAGCAACGGGCCCATTTCCGCGACCGTTGCCCGGATCGGATGGCCGCCTTGCGCGAAGATATCCCAGTAAGTTACGGGAAAGGCCCGGTATTGCAGGTTGAAGCCAATGGTTTGCGACCGCTTCATGAAGGCGTCATTCAGCTTCTGGCTGGTCGATCCGGCCGCCCCGATGCCTGAAAGATCGCCCTTCACATCGGCCAGAAACACCGGGACCCCTTCGGCCGAAAAGCTTTCGGCCAAAATCTGCAGCGTCACTGTCTTGCCGGTTCCCGTGGCCCCCGCTATCAGCCCGTGCCGGTTGCCGTATTTCAACAGCAGGCTCTGCGCCAAAGCGTAACCTTCACCACCGCCACCGACAAAAATCCGATCCGCCATCTGTCCGTCCCACTTGTTGTTTGCCGCATCTGATAGCGTTTTCTGGCGGCGTTCACGATGAAAATACAATCTTAATCTTTTTCCGGCAGAGTTGGGTCATCGGGCCTGCGATCCGGTCCTTGACCGTTTAGCCGCCCGATATGACTTCCTCCCTGTCAGACTGGCCGCGCCCTCACCGGTGCGGCCTTTTTTCGCACGATTTTCCCTCGCTTTCCCAGTTGACGGCTTGGTGAAAGCACCATAGCGTCCCCCAATCAAGTCGGCCAGTCCGACAGGGAGCAAAATAACGCAATGGAAAGGGGCCGCTTGTCGGCCCTTTTTCTTTTGGGATCAATTGCTTCGCACTCACCACCGTTGATCCGCCCCCCGCAACCCGGCACGCCGAATTTGGCCGAGTTTCATTTCGGGCCTGACGCCGGAGTTATCTGCATGCTATGGGACGGCAAATCTTTGTGGATGGATGCAATGAACAAGACTTTTCAAACCCTTGCCCTGACTGCCTGTCTGCTGGTTGCCGCCGTGGCCTGGGGTTCGTCGGCCATGGCGCAGGCGACCACGACCACAACACCGACGGCGCCTGCGAATACCGCGACGACCAAGGATTTGTCGATGGGCTCGGACCTTGCGGGCGGGCTGCCCAGTCAGGCCGACGCGACGGTCGGGGCCACCTATCTGGCGACCAGCTTCGAAAAGTGGCAACAGCGCTGCGTCAAGACGGCGGACGGCGCCGACCCCTGCCAGCTTTTCCAGATGCTGTTCGACAATACGGGCAATTCGGTTGCCGAGATCAGCATGTTTGACCTGCCCCCCGGCGGGCAAGCGGCGGCTGGTGCCACTGTCATGGCGCCGCTTGAAACTCTGCTGACCGCCAACCTGAAGATTCAGATCGATACCAACAAGGCCAAGGTCTACCCCTTCGCCTATTGCACCAAGAACGGCTGTGTTGCCCGCATCGGCTTTACCGCCGACGAGGTAGCGGCATTGAAAAAGGGTGGCACGGCGACCGTGACCATCGTTCCGGCTGTCGCACCTGACAAGCCTGTCGATCTGGTCTTGCCGTTGAAAGGCTTCAAGGCAGGCTTCGCGGCGGTCGTCACGGCCAACGCCGCCGTCAAACACTAAGCCTCACACCGCTTTCAGTGCCAGAACCGCGTTGAGCCCGCCAAAGGCGAATGAGTTGCTGAGGGCCACCTTCACCCGCGCCGTGCGGGCGACGTTGGGCACCACATCCAGCCCGCAGTCAGGGTCGCCCGCGACATGACCAATGGTGGGGGCTATCACGCCGTCGCGCAGCGCCATCAGGCACGCCAACAGCTCCACCGCCCCCGCCCCGCCCATCAGGTGGCCATGCATCGACTTGGTCGATGACACGGGCGGCGGCTTGCCACCAAAAACTTGCGTGATGGCAGCGGTTTCGCAGCGGTCGTTGACGGTGGTGCCGGTGCCGTGGGCGTTGATATAGCCGATGTCTGCGGGGTCCAGACCCGCGTCCCTCAGCGCAATCGTCATCGCCCGCGCGGCGCCGGATACCGAGGGCAACACCATGTCCGCGCCATCGGACGTCATGGCAAACCCCGCTACTTCAGCCAGAATATCGGCCCCACGTGTGCGCGCGCGCGTCATCTCTTCCAGCACGAACACCGCCGCACCCTCGCCGATCACCATCCCATCGCGGTCTGCGGAAAAAGGTCGGCACCCGGTTTGCGACAAGACCCGCAACCCCTCCCAGGCCTTGATCCCACCAAAGCACAGCATGGCATCTGAGCCTCCGGCCAGCATCACATCGGCGCTGCCCGACCGGATCAACTGGAATGCCTGGCCAATGGCGTGGTTGGACGAGGAACACGCCGATGACACCGCGTAGACCGGTCCTTGCAGGCCACAACCGATGGCAATCTGGCTTGCCGCGGCGTTCAGCATCAGACGCGGCACCACGAATGGATGCACGCGCGCTTTGCCCGCCTGATACACCGCGCGGTAGTTGTCGTCGGACGTGGTCAAGCCGCCGCCTGCGCTGCCGATGATGACACCAGAGGTTTCAGCCAACGCTCCGTCAAACTGCAGCCCTGATTGCGCCAAAGCCTGCCGGGCTGCGACGACAGCATATTGGCTGAACGGGTCCAGCAAGGCGAGGTCCTGTGACGAGAACAGGACTTCGGGTTGCCAGCCGTGGATCCGGGCACCGATGCGGATCGTCAGCCGCGCCACGTCGCGCAACTCCAACGGACCGATTGCCGAACGCCCCTCCCGCAAGGCCGCGTAAGTGCCTGCCACATCGCCGGCAAGCGGGTTGACCGTGCCCGCGCCGGTGATAGCGACACGTCTCATGCCGGCTTGGTGGCTATCAACGCTTGCACAGCCATCACCATGCTGCCGACTGTCGCTATGTCGAACGAGGCGCTGCCTGGGTCATTGGCGTTGAAGGGCACTGTAACGTCAAAAGCCTCTTCGATTGCAAAGATCGATTCGACCAACCCCAGCGAGTCCAGCCCCAACTCCTCCGGCGTTGCTTGCAGCTTGACCGTCGCTGGCGCAACCATCGCCTGTCGCGCAACAATTTCGACGACGATCTGTTCGACCTGCGCCGGGGTCATGACCCCTCGCTCTCAGGCTTCGCGGTGTCGGCGCCGCCCCCCGGAACTGCCAGTCGCGCCAAGTACCTTGGCAGTCGTCGCAGCGCCTTGTGCATCTCGATCTGGCTGCTCATCTTGACCGCCGGATACCCAAGCAGCGCCCGCCCGGCCGGAACGTTGGACAGGACGATCGAGCCCGCCCCAGCAATCACATCGTCGCCGACCTGCAGATTGTCGCCCACCCCGGCCTTGCCGCCCAGCACGACCCGGTCGCCCAGCCGCGACGAACCACCAATGCCAACCTGACCGCACAGAAGGCAATCCGTGCCAATTTCGACATTGTGGCCCACCTGCACCAGATTGTCCAACTTGGTGCCGCGCCCGATCCGCGTGTCGCGGATGGTCCCGCGGTCGATGCAGGAATTCGCCCCGACCTCCACGTCATCCCCGATGGTCACGGCCCCAAGCGAGTGGATGCGTATCCAGCTTTGTTCGCGAATTTCCGTGCGATATCCAAGAGTTGCGCGGACATCTTCAACACCGCTGCGTTCCGGCGTCACAAACGAAAAACCATCCGCGCCAATCACCGCCCCGGGCTGGCCGATGAATCTGTCGCCGATCCGAACCCGCGCTCCGATCCGTACACCTTGCAGGATCAGCGCGTCCACGCCGATCACGACATCCTCGGCAATCGAGACCTGGGTTGCGATGCGGGCGCCCGGCCCGATGATGGTGCGCGCCCCGATTGTCACGAAAGGACCGATCGAGGCATCGGCTGCGATCTCCGCAGACGGATCAATCACTGTCATCGGATGGATCCCCGGTGCAAGCGCCGGGCCAGGATCCAGCAACTGCGTCACCCCGGCCATCGCCAACCTTCCGCGCGGGGCAAAGATCGCGGCCTTCAACCCCAGCGCCTGCCAGTCCGCGCCCGGCCACAGAATGGCCGCTTCGGCATGGCCAAGTTTCAAACCGGCGCCATATTTGGGGTCCATCGCCATCGCCAGGTCGCGCTGCCCGGCCATCGCGGGCTCAGACGCCCGCTCGATCACAAGGTCAAGATCGCCAACGGCATCGGCCGCCAAAGCCCGCGCAATATCGGCGATCCGGTGCGCCATTCAAAAGCTCCAGGTCCAGAGTGCGACGGTCCTGCCGCAGACCTAACTCTGAACTTCCGGCAGCACCACCCCGGCGGCGACAAGGGCGTCAATAATCCGGCCATCCCGGCCATAGATGTCGCTCAGATAGCGGATCGTGCCCTGTTCGGTCGGCCAGGCGGTGAAATAGACCAGATGGACCGGGATCGGCGTGGCCAGATCCAGTTCCGCCTCCTTGCCGCCGACCAGATAGCTCTTGAACAGGGCCTTGGGATCGGTGGTCTGGCGCGCCAGCAGGAAATAGGCCAGATCGAAGGGCGAGCCGACCCTGATGCAGCCATGGCTGAAGGCGCGCACTTCCTTGGCAAACAGCGACTTGGTCGGCGTGTCGTGCAGGTAGATGTTATAAGGGTTTGGGAACATGAACTTAACCTTGCCCAGCGCATTGCCGTCCTCGGGCGGCTGACGCAAGGCAAAGGGAAAGTTGTCGGGCGTGAATGTGGTGAAATCGACGGTGGTGCGGTCCACCACATGGCCAGAGGCGTCCAGCAGTTCCAACTGGCTTTGCGCGGTCGGGTCTTTCTGGAACTGCGGCAGGTATTCCTTGACCACAATCGAACGCGGCACCGACCACGTCGGGTTGATCACCATGAATTCCATTCGGTCAGAGAATTCCGGGCTTTCGGTATCCGTCCCGATCTTGCCGATGATCACCTTGGTCTGGAACGTGACCTTGCCATCATCATAGACCCGGGCCACGAATTCGGGCTGGTTGACCCAGATATGGCGGGCGCCCAGCGGGGCATTGCCCATCCAGCGCAAACGCTCCAGTGCCACAACCACAGACTTCCAGCGCTGCTCGGCCGGCACGTTCAGCGCAGCGACTGTCCGCGCATTGGCCAGCCCATCTGCGATCAGCCCGTGGTCCAGTTGAAAGCGCTGCACGGCCTGGGCGATCTGGTCGTCATAGTTTTCGGTAAAGGAGCCCTCCAGATAGCCCAATGTCGTCAGACGGTCACGCAATTGCACGACAGGCGCGCCCGAGGCGCTCGCAGCGACATCCTTCGCCGCAATCGCCGGACCGAAACCGCCAGCGGCGATGACATTCTCCAGCGCAAATTTCTCTCTCATCAGCCGCACATATTCCGGCGCATTCGGAACCAGTCCGGCGAGATAGTCGGCAAATCCATCCTGGGTCGCCGCAATCATCGCCAGTGCCGGGTCAGGGCGGCTGATCTGGCGCTTGATCCCGTCGTCAATCCGCGAGGGTTCCAGCGATCCAGACGACAGGTCGCGCACAAAGGCCAGATAGGCGCGGCTCATCGCCACTTCGAGGCGACCGACATCACCCTCGGTCTGCGCCGCCGCGAACAGGCCGCGCAGCGCCGCGGCATCATACCGCGACACCGGCAGTCCATGGGCCGGCGCGGTCTCGAACGCCTCCAGCAGCGCATGACGGCGGTCTGCATCGGTGTCCGCGGTCCACAGTGTGGCATAGTCGCGATCCCGGTAGAACCCGGCCACAACCGCATCATCTTGCGCGGCCGCCGAAAGAGCCTGCACGAATGGCGAAACCAGCGTCGCCGCAAAAAGCGGCCGTGCGCCGAACACGGTCCCGGTCACAAGCGCGGTCGTCATCAGATGCAGGACCCTGCGCCGATCAATTGCAATGGTCATCTTTTCACAAACCTCGCCCTACCTTATGGCAAATCAGCCCCGTTGAAGACATAAGCCCTCGCATGCGTCAAACTAGCGCCAAAATCAAGCGCAAGTAAACGGTGCACGCGGGTCCTCGCATGACACTTGTCGCGATTGTGTCGATCCTGACCGCAATCCTGCTTCGCAAATTCTGGCCTAGTCCCCCCTTGCATTCAGCAATTTTTCGCCTATTGGGCCCATCGTGCCGCAAAGCCGGGCAAATCCTTGTTGGGCTTCGTTCCAAGATGTGCGATAGCTTCCGGGCACTTTCGGGATGAAGTGACAAAAAAGCTGTCGGCATAGACGGTAGAATACTCGAACGGGACAGGCTTCAAGAATGAACAACACGAATTCGGCAGGCATCACTCGTCGCGGTTTGTTCGGGGTGTTTGCTGCTGCTGCTGTGACGGCCGCGCCAACCTACGCCAATACATTCGGGTTCCTCAAAGGGGCGGGCGACATTCGACGGGTCAAGATGTACTCGGGCCGTTCGGGCGAAACAGTTGATGCGATCTACTGGATCGACGGCAAGTACGTTCCCGAAGTCGTCAAGGAAATCAGCCACTTCATGCGTGATCTGCGGGTCGATGCCACCATCGCGATGAACCCGGCAAATCTCGACATCATTGCCGCGACCCACCATCTTTTGGACGTCAAAGAGCCCTACATGCTGCTGTCGGGCTACCGCACTCCCGAAACCAATGCGCTCTTGCGCGAACATTCCCGCGGCGTTGCCCGCAATTCCCTGCACATTCAGGGCATGGCCGCCGACCTGCGCCTGCAATCGCGGACGGTTTCGCAGATGGCCAATGCCGCCCTGGCCTGCGGGGCTGGTGGCGTCGGGCAATATTACCGGTCCAACTTTGTGCATATGGATTGCGGTCAAGTCCGCACCTGGCATGGCTGAACGGCGTCGCCAGACCGGGTGCAGGTTCCAGGGAATTTGACGAAAAAGGCGCCGGTTTGGCGCCTTTCGTTTTATCGTGGCAAAGGGATCGTTGCGCATTCGTGATTAATCGGCAGGCACTTGCCCATCAAGGTCCGGGTCCTGTCGGCCACGAAAGCCCTGCGCTACCACGAATTTCTCGGATGAGTCGGCGCGGCTGGCGGGCGGCTTCACATTCACCACCTTGCGGAAATTGCGCTTGAGCGTGGCCTGCAACTGGGTTTCCGCCCCGCCCGCCAGCACCTTGGCGACAAAGGTCCCACCCTCTTCCAGGACATCAAACGCAAACTCCGCCGCCGCTTCGCACAGCGCAATGATGCGCAGATGGTCGGTGCCCTTGTGCCCCGATGCCGCCGCCGCCATGTCCGACATCACCACATCGGCGCGACCACCGAGCCAAGCCTTGACTTGGCGCTCCGCCCCGTCGGCGAGAAAGTCGAGCTGGTGGATCTGCGCCCCGGCAATCGGCTCGACGGCCTGCAGATCGACGCCCAGTACCGTGCCGATGGGCTTTTTTGCATTTTCGCCAAGGGCATTGACCCGCGCCACCGCCACCTGACACCAGCCACCCGGCGCGCAGCCCAGATCGACAACCCGGACCCCCGGCTTCAGAAACGCGAATTTCTCGTCCAGTTCCAGGATCTTGAAGGCCGCCCTGCCTCGAAATCCGTCTTTCTTGGCGCGGATCACATAAGGGTCGTTCAACTGCCGCTCAAGCCACAACGTCGATGACAGTTTGCGCCCCTTGGCAGTCTTCACCCGCACCCGCAGTTCTCGCTGCCCGCGTCCAGATGTCAGTTTCTCGGTCATTCGAATGGTCCGTCTTCCAATACGCCATCCGCACTCATCTGTGCGTACAAGAGCCCCTCGCGCAGGCCACGGTCGGCCACGGAAAGCTGATCGGTCGGCCATACGCGCATCAACGCCTGAAGGATAGCCGCCCCCGACATGATCAGCGTATGGCGGTCGCGCCCGATACGCGGATCAGTGCGCCTGCCCTCCGGGCCAAGCGACAGGTAATCGCGGATCACAAAGTCGATCTGATCCGACGTCATCACCAACCCGTCCACCTTGGCCCGGTCATAACGGCGCAAGCCCAGAAAGGACGCGGCCACCGTCGTCACCGTGCCCGACGTGCCGATGATCTGAAACCCGGCGCGCGGCTGGGCGGCGTTATAGGGGGAAAATGCCGCCAGATGTTCCTCGAAAAACCAGCTCATCAAGGCAAAGCGCGCCGCATCATCATCGACATCGCCGAACTGATCCTTCAGCGTCGCCACCCCAAGCGGCACCGAAATCCAGTCCACCACCCGCGCATCGCCTTCGCCCTGGGCATGAAAGCCGGAATGCAGCCGCATGATGGCGCGCGGCCGGTCGTCTGGCACCACTGCCGACAGGTCGATCCAAACCAGTTCGGTCGATCCGCCGCCAATATCCACCACCAACAGCTGCTCGGTCTGCGGCTGCACCAGGGGCGCACAGGAAATCACCGCCAGCCGCGCCTCTTCTTCGGCCGCAATGATCTCTACCACCAGCCCGGTCTCGCGGCGGATTTGCCGCATGAAGTCACGGCCATTGCGGGCCCGCCTGCACGCCTCGGTTGCCACCAGCCGCAACCGCTTGACCCCATGCTTCTCGATCTTCTTCTGACAGATTCGCAGTGCTTGTATCGTGCGCCCCATCGAGGCCCGGCTCAACCGACCCGAGGCTTCCAGACCTGCCCCCAGTTGCACGGTCTTGGAAAAGCTGTCCACGACCTGAAACTGACTGCCCCTTGGCTGGGCAATCAGCATCCGGCAAGAATTCGTACCCAGATCAAGCGCCGCATAAAGCTGCGCCGACCGGGCGTTTTGGGGGGGTGACGGTTCGGACTGCCAGGTACCCGCGAGATGCGGCTCGACCGGCAGCGGGATCGCGTCCTCCCCCCGGGGACGCACGGGCGTCATCATCGCCCTCCATTCGTGGTTGACTGCACGCTAACGCCGATGCACCCGCTTCACAAGTGTTCTGAATGCGGTCGCAACCGGGTGGTGCAATGTCGAAAACCGACACCGCCGGTCGGGAAATGCCGCTACACCCAGACCAGGCCAAAGCGCCAAGGAATCATCATGCCTGAAGTGACCATCGTCTATTGGCGCGACATCCCCGCCCAGATCATCGTGGGCAGGGGACGCTCAGGCTCCAAGGTCAAGCTGTCCGAGCGCTTCGAACAGGCCATCGACCGCTGCGCCATGAAGACCGGCGCCAAGGATGCCGACGCCTACATGGCCGAATGGCGCAAGGCGACGCCCTATTCGGTCGAAGGCGAACCGGATACCGTGGCCGCGTCCGAGGCCGCCCGGATCGAAGCCGAATATGACGCCGACCGCCTGAAAACCCTGATCAACGCTGAAGGCCGGGCGAGCGCCCGCTAGGAGTCTCCGATGGCCCTGTTCAATTTTCGCCGCGACGCCGCACCTGCGGGCGTCACCGAAGAGGTCGAGGCCTTCCTGAAAGGCTATTCGATCGAAGTGATGCCTCGCACCGCCGAAAAGGTCGAAGATTTTCGCCCGTTGCTGCCGCGTGGCACCCGCGTCTACATCGCCCATATCGAGGGCACCCCGATCGAAGATATGGTCGCCACCGCCAAGCGCATTGCGGGCGAAGGCTTTGACGTCATGCCGCATTTCCCGGCCCGGATCATCCATTCCAAGGCGACCCTTGCCGACTGGATTGCCCGCTACAAGGACGTCGGCGTCCGCCAGGCCCTGCTGCTGGGCGGCGGCGTGACCACGCCTGCGGATGATTTTGACAACTCGATGCAGCTCATCGAAACCGGTCTCTTCAATGGGTTCGAACGCCTGCATGTCGCAGGCCACCCCGAGGGCAACAAGGACATCGACCGCGACGGCGGTGACAGGATCGTCCTGCAAGCCCTCAAATGGAAAAACGATTTCGCCAACCGCTCCGATGCCAGGATGGCCATCGCCACCCAGTTCTGCTTTGAAGCCGCCCCGGTGATCGCCTGGGCCGACCGTCTGGCCGCCGAGGGCATCACCCTGCCGATCCACATTGGCGTCGCAGGCCCCGCCAAATTGCAGACGCTGATCAAATTTGCCATCTCCTGCGGTGTCGGCGCCTCCTTGCGCGTGCTGCAAAAACGCGCGATGGACGTGACGAAACTTTTGCTGCCCTATGAGCCGACCGAGTTCGTGACCGAATTGGCCGCGCACAAGGCCCGCAACCCGAAATTCGGCATCGAGCAGGTGCATTTCTTTCCGCTGGGTGGCATCAAGACCAATGCCACCTGGGTCACCGAAAACGGCGGCGCCGCGGGCGTTCCGGCCAACGCATAAGGGACTTTCATGACGCGCACCGTGATCGAATCGAAAACCAAGACTGTCATCATCGGCTTTGACGAGCCTTTCTGCGTGATCGGCGAGCGCATCAACCCGACGGGGCGCAAGAAGCTGGCGGCCGAACTTGAACTCGACAATTTCGAGACCGTCATCAAGGACGCTCTGGAACAGGTCGCTTGCGGCGCCAATGTGCTTGACGTCAATTCCGGCGCCGTTTTCACCAACAAGATGGCCTCCGACCCGCGTTACGCCGACAACAACTTCACCGAACCGCCGCTGATGCGCAAACTGATCGAGATCATCCAAGCTACCGTGGACGCGCCCCTGTGCATCGACAGCTCGGTTCCCGCGGCACTCGAAGCCGGTCTTCTGGCCTGCGAGGGCCGCCCGCTTTTGAACTCCGTCACTGGCGAGGAAGAGCGGCTGGAACGCATCCTGCCGCTGGTCAAGAAATACAACGTCGCCGTTGTCGCCATCTCCAATGACGATACCGGTATCTCGCAGGACCCCGATGTCCGCTTTGCCGTCGCCAAGAAGATCGTCCAGCGCGCCGCCGATTTCGGCATTCCGGCCCACGACATCGTGGTCGATCCCCTGGTGATGCCCGTCGGTGCCTTGGGCTCAGCCGCGCGCCAAGTCTACACCCTGGTCCGCCGCCTGCGCGATGAGCTGGGCGTCAACACCACCTGCGGTGCCTCCAACATCTCGTTTGGCCTGCCACACCGCCACGGTGTCAACGCGGCCTTCCTGCCGATGGCCATCGGGTCCGGGATGACCTCTGCCATCATGAACCCGGTCCGCCTGCCCGAGATGGAGGCGATCCGCGCCGCCAACTTCCTGATGGATCATGACGCCAATGGCGGCGAATGGATCCGCTTTGCCAAGGTGGTCGAAGCGGTCGAGGCTGGGGCGACCTTTGCCGAAGCCTCGGCTGCGGCAAGTGCCGCCACGTCGGGCCGTCGCGGTGGACGCAAGGCGCGGGGGTAATCCCGCGTCAAGGCCCCGTCGTCAGCAACCGGCCGCGCAATTCAGCGCGGCTGTGGACGCCAAGCTTGTCGTAAATCACCCGGCTGTGGGCAACGGCGGTGTGCTTGCTGATGCCGAACCTGTGCGACATGTCGTCGTAATTGCCGCCTTGGGCCAGCGCCAGACAAATCTCGGATTGTCGCCGGCTCAGTGGCAATTCCCCGATCCGCTTGACCAGCTTGATCCCTTCCGGTTCCTGATGCGTGATGGTGATGCCGACGACACGACTGCCGGGCGTATCGCCGCGCAACAAATTGGCGCGAAAGGTAAACCCGCCCCACAGATTGCGGTGGTGATGAACGGGTGAGGTTTCCACATCCTCTCCCGCCATGACCCGGCCAAGGATGCGGCAAATCTTGCGCACTTCGGCAGGCAAGGCATCGCGCCGCACCGGACCCGCGTCGACCGCCATCCTGGGATGCGTCACGCGCAACATCAACTCCCGCCCCATGCCGGAGCCATAAAGCAGATTGCCCTCTACATCCGCCACGATCAGCCCGGTTGCCCCGCTGTCGACCAGTCCGGGAACCTCGGCCTGCAGGCCCATGATGGCATGT
>JANXPK010000633.1 GCA_025357355.1 Rhodobacterales bacterium | reverse complement strand
GAAGCCGGATCACATTGTCCGCCGCCGGCACCGTCAGCACATGGGCGCCGTAGCCCGCCTTGACCACGTCGGTGTTCAGCGCCCGGCACTTCAACCCCAATATCAACCCCTCGCCCCGCACCCCTTCGAACACCGTCGGATGCGCCTCGACCAGCCCCTCCAGCCCTTGGCGGAACCGCGCGCCCTTGGCATTCACCTGCTCCAGAAACCCCGGCGCCGTGATGATCTCCATCACCCTCGCCCCGACCGCGCACGCCAGGGGGTTGCCGACGTAGGTCGAGCCATGCGAGCCCGCGACCATCCCCAGTGCCGCATCCTCGGTCGCCAGCACCGCGCCCAGCGGAAAGCCGCCGCCGATGCCCTTGGCCACCATCATGATATCGGGCGTGACACCCGCCCATTCATGCGCGAAAAGCCGCCCCGTTCGCCCCATGCCGCACTGCACCTCGTCCAGGATCAGCAGCGTCCCTGTCGCGTCGCACAGATCGCGCAGGCCTTTCAGACATTGGTCCGGCACCACCCTTATGCCGCCCTCGCCCTGAACGGGCTCGATGATCACCGCACAGGTCTGGCGCGTCACCGCCGCCCGCAGGGCATCATGGTCGCCCCATTTCAGCTGCACAAACCCCGGCATCAACGGGCCAAAGCCCTTGACCATCTTCTCGGACCCCGAGGCCGCGATCGCCCCGGTCGAACGGCCATGAAACGAGCCCTCGAACGCCACGATCTGGCTGCGCTGCGGCGCGTCCTTCACGTAGTGATACTTGCGCGCCATCTTGATCGCCAGTTCCGCCGCCTCGGTGCCTGAATTGGTGAAGAACACCGTATCGGCAAAGGTCGCCTCGACCAGCATGTCAGCCAGCCGTTCCTGTTCAGGAATGCGGTACAGGTTGGATACATGCCACAGCTTGCCCGCCTGTTCGGTCAGGGCCGCCACCAGATCGGGGTTGGCATGACCCAGCGAATTCACCGCAATCCCGGCGCCAAGGTCCAGATACCTGGTCCCGTTCTCGGCCTCCAGCCACGAGCCCTCGCCCCTCACAAAGGCAAGCGGAGCACGGTTATAAGTCGGCAGCACGGAAGTGATCATGAGAGCGGTCCTTCGAAAGAAGCCCAAGGGGTGCCAAACGGCGGTGGAAAGGTCAACGGTTTTGGCGGAGGCGGGTTTGGAGAAGGCGGCCCCAAGTCACTGGGACGATGGGCCACGACAGATCAGGCGCTTACGCGGTCGGGCGTCGGCGTCGGGGCAGCTGGAGAAGGCGGCTCTGCAGGATCATGGGGCGGGGTGATAAGGCAGGCGAATGCGTCTGTAAAGCCTTTATGGCCCCCCGATTGCCAGACCCCGCCATTATCGCAGCGACGCCTTTCCATCCTGTGGCTTGCAAAACCGTTGCAAATTCCGCCGAATTTTGCTAAAAAGGCGCATTCAAAGTCTTTCTTTCAAACATTCCTTTCAAAACCGGGTGATTTTCATGACCTATACGGCAGATATTTCTCAATGGCTCCTTATTCTAACCTTCGGCATCCTCGCCGGAGTGATTGGTCAGGCCGCGCGGGTGGTCGTCGGCCTCAAGAAAGCGCAAGAGGACTCCGCACAAAGAAACGAGGTCTTCGCGTTCGACGGCTCCAAATTCTGGATCAGCATGTCCCTGGGGGCCATCGCGGGGACCCTTGCAGCGATTGCCACCCTGCCGGGCACGACCGGGCTTACCCATGACATGGTGCTGGGCGTGATGGCGGCGGGCTATGCCGGATCGGACTTCATCGAAGGCGCGCTCAGCCGCTTCCTGCCGTCCTCCACACCGGAACCCAGCGCTCCGAAGCAGCCCGCCGGCCTCGCGGCCGACGGCGCACAGGGGTGATGAAACCATGTCAGTCCCCTTTGCACCCGTTCAGGGCAGCGTCCGCACCGCCGTGCGGCTCAACCTGCGCGCCGACCCGCAGTCCACTGCCGCGATTGTCGGCAAGGCCGAAGCCAACACCACCCTTGCCGTCAGCGGTTTCGGCAAAGGCACATTGGTTGCCGGAAATGACGACTGGTATCAAGGCGATGGCGCCTTTTACTTCTGGAGCGGCGGCTGCGGCCCGCTGACCACTGCCGCGCCCGCAGCACTTTTGCCACCCGTCGCCAATATCGGGGTGCATCGCCGCCCCAACGGCACCATTCTGCCGCTCGATGACGCACAGCTGCGTGCGGCATTCGGCGCCTTCCCCTATACCGAAGGCACCAAGGGCCGCATCACCATCGACCCGGACTGGATCGCCCGAAACATCGTCACCGTGCAGAACCCGGTGATGAGCGCACTGGGCTTTCCCAACCTGCAATTGCACCGCCTGGCCGCCGCCCCGTTTGACCGTGTCATGGCCGCCCTGGTCGCGGCGGGCCTGTCCGGCGGGCTTCTGACCTGTGCGGGCTCGTTCGTGCCCCGCCACAAGGGTTGGGACCCGACCCGCGGCCTGTCATCGCATTCCTGGGGCATATCGGTCGATGTGAATGCCGAATGGAACGGCTACGGCACCACGCCCGCGGCCCTTGGCGTGCACGGCTCCTGCCGCCAGTTCATCCCCTATTTCGAGGCCGAGGGTTTTGCCTGGGGCGGCTATTTCACCCCGCCCTATCAGGACGGCATGCATTTCGAACTTGCCCGCTACGACCTCGGGCCGTAGCCTGCTCTGGTGGTTTGGCGGCCTCAAATCAATGGGCCGCCAATCTCCCCCTACTGCCCCACCACCTTGATCCGCCCCTCGACCGCGGGCTTCACCGTGCCCGCCTTTTCGACATAGGCCATCACGTCATTGGCCACCAACGCCCCCGCGCCGGTGTCGTTGATCAGCTTGCCGCCACCCAGGGACGTGTAGCCGTCGCCGCCACCCAGCATGTAATCGTTGACCGCCACCTTGTAGAGCTTGGCGGGGTCCAGCGCCGCACCGCCCACCTTGACCTCGGTGATCCGCTTGCCAGCCGGGGCCGTGGGGTCGTAGACCACCGTCATCCCCGATACCTGCGGGAACCTCCCCGCCCCATCCTCGACGTGGCTCACCCCGTTCTCCAGCGCCGCCAGCAGTTGCGATCCAGGGATTTCGGTCAGCTGCGTCACATTACCGAACGGCAGTTCGGTCAGGATATCGCGCCGCGTCAGGCTTACCCCCGCGTCATAGGTCCGGTCAGCCCGGATGCCGCCGCCATTCATGATCGCCACATCCGCCCCCGTCGCCGCGCGCATGGCATCGGCAATCAGATTGCCCATCGAGCTTTCCGACCCGCGCACCACATTGCGGCGACTGTCCATCGCCGTCGCTGACGTACCGATCACCACGTTCAGCTTGTCATCCAACTGCTTTTTATAAGCATCGACCTTGGCCTGCGTCTCGGGGTCCGGCGTCACGGATGTCGTGTCGATGAACCGGAACGACGGCGTCCATTAGACGGTGCGCTTGCCGTCCTTCACCGTCACATCCACCGTCAGGTCGAGCGGCGCCAGATAGCGCGCATCGACCGAAGTTTCCTCATAGGCGGTGATGCCGTCGTAATAGGTCGTGTAGATGTGGTCATCCCCCGACAGGATCACGTCAAACGCCTTGGAATGCACCATCTTCAGGTCGTTGTTCTGGTCGGTCTGCACCACCCCCACCACCAGATCGGCGCCATCCTTGCGCGCCTGCTTTGCCGCCGCAATGCCGCTGTCAACCGAACTGGTGAACACCAGATCTCCGGTGCTCGACACTTCGGGCGTGGTGTCCTGCGCCACCGGGACCAGCGCCACCTTGACCCCCGCAATGTCGCGAACGCTGACCCCGGCCAATATCTGCTTGCCACTCTTGTCGGCAATATTCACCGCCGCCCAGCCGAAATTCGACAGGTGCTGTTTCTCGTAAAAATTCTGCGGCCCGAAATCGAATTCGTGGTTGCCCGGCACCGCCAGA
>JANXPK010000597.1 GCA_025357355.1 Rhodobacterales bacterium | reverse complement strand
GGCGAGTTTGCGCAGGACGGGCAGCATTGCGGTTTTGGCCTCGAGGGATAGATCAGGCCGGTCAGAACCGACATGGCCAAAAGCATGATCAGGGCGGGTTTGAATTGTTTCAGCATTTTGTCCTCCTCAGACCAGACCAACGGCGGTCAGGCCCATGTCAATCAGCTTGATACCGAAAAAGGGCACGGCAATTCCGCCAAGGCCGTAGACCAGCAGATTGCGCTGCAACAGGGCCCCGGCTCCGATGGCGCGGTAACGCACCCCGCGCAACGACAAGGGGATCAGCGCCACAATGATCAGCGCGTTGAAGATGATGGCCGACAGGATGGCACTTTCCGGCGTTGCAAGTTGCATGATGTTCAGCGCCTCCAGCGGGCCTTTGACGGCGCCCGGTGCGACGTAGAACACCGCGAACATGGCCGGGATGATGGCGAAATACTTGGCGATGTCATTGGCAATCGAAAAGGTGGTCAGCGCACCACGCGTCATCAAGAGTTGTTTTCCGATTTCGACGATCTCGATCAGCTTGGTCGGATCGCTGTCAAGGTCGACCATATTCCCCGTCTCGCGCGCGGCTACGGTGCCGGTATTCATCGCCACACCCACGTCCGCCTGCGCCAAGGCGGGCGCGTCGTTGGTGCCGTCGCCGCACATCGCCACCAGCGTGCCCTTGGCCTGTTCCTCGCGGATCAGGGCCAGTTTCATCTCTGGCGTGGCCTGGGCCAAAAAGTCATCCACCCCGGCCTCGGCGGCGATGGCCGCGGCGGTCAACGGGTTGTCGCCGGTGATCATCACCGTGCGGATGCCCATGCGGCGCAATTCGGCAAAGCGTTCACGGATGCCGCCCTTGACGATATCCTTCAGATGGATGAGGCCCAAAAGCTGCCCATCGCGCATGACCGCCAGCGGCGTGCCGCCCGAACGGGCGACGATATCGGCCAACGCGACCAGTTGCTTGGACACCGCATCACTGACCCGCAACGCGCCGCTTTGCCGGGTTGCGGTTTCAGCCTGCGCCAAGACGCATCCACAGCACCTTTGCGGATCGAGATGCCGATGTAGTCAATGCCGCTCATCCGGGTTTGGGCGGTGAAGGGCACGAAACTGGCGTTCAGGCTGGCCATGTCGCGGGCGCGCAGCCCGTATTTCTCTTTGGCAAGCACGACGATGGAGCGGCCCTCCGGCGTTTCGTCGGCCAGCGAGGAAAGCTGAGCTGCGTCGGCAAGGTCTTGCGCGGTTACACCGGTCACAGGCAGAATTTCGGTCGCCTGACGGTTGCCAAGGGTGATCGCCCCGGTCTTGTCCAGCAGCAAAGTATCGACGTCGCCTGCCGCCTCAACCCCGCGACCCGACATGGCCAGCACGTTGAAGCGCACCAGACGGTCCATGCCGGCAATGCCGATGGCCGACAGCAAGGCCCCGATCGTGGTCGCGATCAGCGTGACGAACCGCGCCACCAGCACCATGATCGGCACCGAGCCACCGGCATAGATGGCAAAGCTGGGGATGGTTACGGTCGCCAGCACGAAGATCAGCGTCATGCCTGAGAGCAGGATGTTCAGTGCGATCTCGTTCGGGGTCTTCTGGCGTTCGGCCCCTTCAACCAGCGCAGCCATCCGGTCGATGAAGGTTGAGCCCGCGGCCGAGGTGATGCGCACCCTGATCCAGTCCGACAGCACCTGCGTGCCTCCCGTCACCGCCGAACGGTCGCCACCGCTTTCGCGGGTGACCGGTGCGGATTCCCCGGTGATGGCTGCCTTGTTGACCGAGGCGACGCCCTCAATCACCTCGCCGTCCAAGGGGATGGTATCGCCCGCCTCGACCAGCACCACGTTACCCACCTTCAGCGCATTGCCCGCCACCAGTCGGAACTGCGAGCGTTCTGTGCCGGTCAAGAGTTTGGCCTGCGTCTCTGTCCGCGTCTTGCGCAGGCTTTCGGCTTGCGCCTTGCCGCGCCCCTCGGCCACCGCTTCGGCAAAGTTGGCGAAAAGCACGGTGAACCACAGCCAGATCACGATCTGCAGCGAAAAGCCGATGTTCCCGGCATCCGTCAGCAGATCGCGGATCAACAAGACCGTGGCCAGGGCCGAAACCACCGCCACGACGAAAATCACCGGGCTGTGCCACAAACTGCCTGAATCAAGCTTGGCAAAGGCGTCACCAATGGCGGGAACAAGGATTTTGGCATCAAGGATGCGGTTGGATTTGGAGTGGCTCATGATGACCTCCTGGAATTTCTGGCCCAAGATCATGGCTAGGTGTTCGATGATCGGACCCAGAACGAGGGCCGGAAAGAAGGTCAGCCCGCCGACGATGACGATCACCCCGATCAAAAGACCCACGAACAGCCCGCTGTCGGTTGGCAGGGTGCCCGCAGAGCTTGGCACAGACTTCTTGCGGACCACCGAGCCCGCGATGGCCAGGGTCGGAATGATCACCAGGAACCGACCCATCAGCATGCCGACACCCAGCGTGATGTTGTACCAGGGCGTGTTGCCGCTAAGCCCGCCAAAGGCAGAGCCGTTGTTGGCGGCGGCAGAGGTATAGGCATACAGGATCTCGCGGAAGCCACGCGGACCAGGTGTTCCGACCGAGGCCACTGCAGACGGCATGACCACAGAAATGGCGGTGAAAATCAGCATGCCGGTCGGCAGGATCAAAATGGCCAGTACTGCCATCTTGACCTCTTTCGCCTCGATCTTCTTGCCAGGGTATTCCGGTGTCCGCCCGACCATCAGCCCGGCGACAAAGATCGCCAGGATGACGAACATGATGATCCCATAAATGCCCGCTCCGACGCCACCGATGATGACCTCACCCAGCTGCAGGTTGATCAGGGGGATCATGCCGCCCAGGGGCATGAAACTGCCCAGCATGCCGTTGACCGCCCCGCAGGATGCCGATGTGGTGATGACAGCGAAAAGGGCCGTGGCGGCGATGCCAAAGCGGGTCTCCTTGCCCTCCATGTTCGGGCCATCGACGCCAAGCGCATGGATCAGCGGATTGCCCGCGGCCTCGGCCCAATAGCAGATGACGACGCCGGTCAGAAACAAGGCTCCCGTCGCGGCCAGGATTGCCCAGCCTTGGCGCTGGTTGCCCAGCATGCGGCCAAAAACGTTGGTCAGCGCGGCGCCGATGGCAAAAATCGTGATCATCCGGATGAAATTCGACAGCGCATCCGGGTTTTCGAACGGATGGGCCGAGTTGGCGTTGAAAAAGCCGCCGCCATTGGTGCCAAGCATCTTGATCGCCAATTGCGAGGCGTCCGGACCCACGGCAATGGTCTGGGTGACGCCCTCCAGTGTGGTCGCCTGCAATTGGGTCCCAAGGGCTTGCGGCACCCCAAGGGCCACGTAAACCAGCGTCAGCACGATTCAGGCGCTCAGCAGAACATAAAGCGTGCTGCCGGTCAGATCGACCCAGAAGTTGCCGATGGTCTTGCCACTCGCCCGCGCGAAACCACGGATCACGGCGACAGCAGTCGCCATGCCGGTGGCGGCCGAAAGGAAGTTCTGCACCGTCAGCCCGGCCATCTGGACCAGATAGGACAGCGTCGCCTCGCCACTGTAGTTCTGCCAGTTGGTGTTGGTGACAAAACTGGTCGCGGTGTTGAAGGCAAGTTCCGGTCCAACCGCCGGCATCGCGGCGGCGTTCAGCGGCAATATCGCCTGCAACCGCAGCAAGGCGTAAAGGAATGCGCAGCCGACAAGGTTGAACGCGAGCATGGCTGCGGTATAGGTCACCCGGTGCTGCTCTTCCCGGTCGTTGACCCCGGCCAGCCGGTAGAGCCAACCCTCGAACGGGCCGATGATCGGGCTCAGCAGGCTCCGTTCGCCTTGATAGACCCGCGTCATGTAGCCACCCAGCGGTTTCACCAATGCAACAACGATCCCGATGTAGAGCAGGATCTGAATCCATCCGTTGATTGTCATCTGAAAGACTTTCCAGAAAGTGGGTTGGCGGATCTCAGAACGGCTCGGGGCGGATCAGCGCATAGATGAGGTAGGCCGAAAGAAAGATCGCGACTGAGCCACCGGGTATGAAATCAAGAAGCATCGTCGCCCCCCTAAAGCCGGTCGCAGACATTGGTGTAGGCAAAAGCCAAGGCAAAGAACAAAGCCCCCAAGCCCAGCACAAACACATCCATCATTTCCGTCACCCTCGCTGCGGGCATCGCCGCCGTTTGCTTGCGGCTTCAGGCAGCAATACTCCCTTACCGCGGCCGCGCCGCCGTGACCTGAGTCATTACAATGCAAAAGATGGTCCCGAACCGCATAGGAATTCGAGAAAGATAGGATGTCGAAGAAATAGGGATTTCATATCGGAAAGGCGGTTCGGCGGATTCAATCCGGCTTCTGGGTCGGCCGCACCTCGACCCGGGCGATCATTCCTAGGCCCTCACCGGCGATTCACAGCCTATGGTTAACGCAAGGCGGCGGCTGAAAACCTCACATGAGGTGGAGCCGCAATATAGGCGGAATGTAGGTGATTTGTAGGTCGTTCATCTCCCGTTAATCAGTAACCGTCCGGCCTCACTGCGCTGCCGTGTTTGAAGAGTGTGGGATAGTGTCCGCTTGGGATAGCGGACATTATGGGGGCGCCGATGGTGCGTCGGACGCGGCGGTTGTGGTCTGACGAAGAGAAGCGGTCGATCGGCCAGCAGACGACAGCACCTGACGTTTCGGTTGCGCAGGTGGCGCGGCGGTATGCGATGAATGCCAACTTGGTTTTCGCGTGGTTGCGTGACGCGCGCTTTGCGCCGGAAGCGGCCCAAGCCACTGCGGAGGAGCCCTGTTTCCTGCCGGTCGAGATTGTGGCTCACGTCCGCCGCGACGACGAGCGGCGCGTCAGCAATGACGGTCAGATCGAGGTCGAGCTTGCAGGTGGGCCCCGG
>JANXPK010000590.1 GCA_025357355.1 Rhodobacterales bacterium | reverse complement strand
GCCGAACTGTCCGTCCTGCAGGAAGCCCCGCTGATCGTGCTGCCGTCCTCCGGCGGCGCGCGCATGCAGGAAGGCATCCTGTCGCTCATGCAAATGGCGCGCACCACCGTCGCCGTCGACAAGGTGCGCGAAAAGGGCCTGCCCTACATCGTCGTGCTCACCGATCCCACCACCGGCGGCGTCACCGCCTCCTTCGCCATGCTCGGCGACGTGGCGCTCGCGGAACCCGGCGCCATCATCGGCTTCGCCGGCAGCCGCGTCATCGAACAGACCATCCGCGAAAAACTGCCCGAGGGCTTCCAGCGCGCCGAATACCTGCTGGACCACGGCATGCTCGACCGCGTCACCCACCGCAAGAACCTGCGCGAGGATCTGGTGACGATCCTGCGTCTGCTGACGGGCCTGCCCCCCGCCATCAAGGGTGACCTGCCCGCCCCCGTCACTCCCGATCCCGTCACCCCGGCGCCTGTCGCCGCAAAATGACCGCGACCTCTTCTGGTTCCGACGCCGTCCTCGAACGGATGATGACCCTGCACCCCAAGGTCATTGACCTGACCCTTGACCGCGTCCACCGCCTGCTGGATGCCCTTGACCACCCCGAACGCCGTATCTCGCCCACCATCCACATCGCGGGCACCAATGGCAAAGGCTCGACCCAGGCCATGCTGCGCGCCGGTCTGGAATCTGCCGGGGCGCGCGTCCACGCCTACACCTCCCCCCACCTCGCCCGCTTTCACGAACGCATCCGCCTCGCCGGTGCGTTGATTACCGAACCCGCCCTGACCGCCCTTTTGGACGAATGCGTGCAGGCCAATGGCCCCGCCGAAATCACCTTCTTCGAAATCACCACCTGCGCCGCCTTCCTTGCCTTCGCCCGCACGCCCGCCGACTGGACCCTGCTGGAGGTCGGCCTCGGCGGGCGCCTTGATGCCACCAACGTCATCACCCCCCGCGTCTCGATCATCACCCCGGTCTCGATCGACCATCAGCAATACCTCGGCGAAACCCTGCCCGAGATCGCGTTCGAAAAGGCCGGCATCATCAAACGCGGCATCCCCGTCGTGATAGGCCCGCAAGAGGACGCCGGGCTGGAGGTGATCGAACGCCAGGCGGCCCGCATGGGCGCCCCCATCCTCGCCTATGGCCAGCACTGGCACATCGCCGAAGAGTCCGGCCGCATGGTCTTTCAGGACGAGCGCGGCCTCCTCGACCTCCCCCTCCCCAACCTCCCCGGCCCGCACCAGATCCAGAACGCCGGTGCCGCCATCGCCACCCTGCGCCACCTCGGCTTCGACACGCAGGCCTGCGAAGCCGCCGTCACCCGCGCCGTCTGGCCCGCCCGCATGCAGCGCCTGCGCGTAGGCCCCCTTGCCGTTTCGGCCCCCAAGATCGAGCTCTGGCTCGACGGCGGCCACAACCCCGCCGGCGGCGCCGCCATTGCCGCCACGCTGGCAAGGATGCCCAAACGCCCCACCCACCTGATCTGCGGCATGATCAACACCAAGGATGTGCTGGGCTACATGACCCCTCTCGCTGCCCAAGCCACCACCCTCACCTCCGTCTCGATCCCGGGCGAGAAGAACACCCTGCCCGCCGAGACCACCCGCGCCGCCGCCCAAGCCGCCGGCATCGCCGCCACCACCGCAGTTTCCGTCGCCGCAGCCCTCGCCGAAATCGCCGCCCATGATCCCGAAGCCAGGGTCCTGATCTGCGGCTCACTTTACCTGGCGGGCACGGTGCTCAGGGAGAATGGGTAGACCCGGGCTCATCCCAACCTCTGCCCCCATCCGAACGCAGCTTTTCAATCCTGCAATTCGCCACAGTCCTGCGCGCCATCTGTCCCGACCATGCAGGCGCCGATATCGTATCCAGACCCCGCGCCGCCCTGCTGGTCGATGGCGACAACCTCTCCCACGCCACTGCCCGGACGCTGATCCTCAGCGCGGCAAGAGCACGATGTCCCTTCAAGCGTTCACTGCGCGGCCAAAGCTACGGAGTCTGACCTTGCATCAGCTCCCTGCCTTCCCTTCCCCGATAGGCCAAAGCCTATCGGGGAGGCGCCTGCCTGCCCCCGGGCAGGCGCCTTCTGCGCCCGCCCCAGGCAGGCGCCTCCCCTGCGTCACCACAGTGCCCAGCCCAACCCCCCTTGCCTTGCGCTGGCGCGCGGCGGCAATCGGACCGATGAGGGCTCCCCCGAAGCCTGCATCAGCCGGTCCTCTGGCACCGGTGGCGAAGGTGGTCATACAGACCAAACGTCCCTTATGATGTTTCCACCAAGATTGATCGCGCTCCAGCCATCCACCCAGAGCACCCGTTAACGTCAGGCAAATCCCACAACCCAACCCCTTGATCCCCAACGAAACCCCTTGCCGCCCACAAGTGGACACTCCCAAACACCCCTTGCCCAAACCCCGATCCTCAGCCATTCCTGCTGCACGAACCGGCAGGACAGCATGACCGACATCGCCACCTTCCTTCTCCCCCTCGCCAAACTGGCGGCCAAACACCCCGATGTCGAGGGAGCCGTGGTGTGGGGTGACGCCGAAGGCTGGGACATTCAGGACGACGCGACCGAACTTCTGGATGCCGAAGAGATCGCCTTCTATGCCGAAGGCCTTCTCCAGGAAGGCTTCGGCATGATCTGGCAGGCCATGGCGGAAACCGACAGCCCCAAGGAGCCCGACCACATCCTGCTGATGTTCTGGCAAGGCAGTGCTCTGCCGCCACCAGACCCCACGACCGGCTGGCTGGTGATGGCCGAGGGGCGCTGGGATGGGGCCGTCTCATGATCCGCGGCTTTCTTCCCGTCATGCCGCCGACACCACCGCGCGAAATTGCCCGCGCCGCCATCGGCGCCGCCCTGGGCCTGCTCCTCGCCGACCTGATCCTGTGGGCGCTTTCCGGCGCGGGAACGCCCATGATGACCCAAGCCGCCCTGATCGCCCCCTTCGGCGCCTCGGCCTTCCTGATATTCGCGGTCCCCAACAGCCCGCTGGCCCAGCCGTGGTCGGCCGTGGTCGGCAACACCGTCTCGGCCCTCGCCGCGCTCGCGGTCCTGCAAACCCAGCTGCCCATGGTCCCCGCCATCAGCGCCGCAGTTCTCTTGGCCATGATCGCCATGGCGCTGACCCGCGCCATGCATCCGCCGGGCGGCGCCGTGGCCATCGCGACCGTGCTGCTCACCAGGCCCGACCATCTGCCGCCCCTCAGCTTTGCCCTGCTGCCTGTCTTCACCGGCACCGCCGCGCTGGTCGTTCTCGGCATCGCCTGGAACCGCGCCACCGGTCGCCACTACCCATTCCGCCAGCCCACGACCGCCCCGGCCTTGCGCCAGACCCCCGGCCCCTTCGCCCTCGCCGCCGCACTTGACCGGCTGCGGATGGGGGCGAACCTCGGGGTCGAGGACCTTTCCCGCCTCATCGCCGCCGCCGAGGCCATCGCCCACAGTGGCCCCCTGACCGCCGCCAGCATCATGTCGCGCGACCTCGTCACCCTGACCCCGGCGACCACCCTCACCGAGGCTGCCGAGACCTTCCGCCGCACCAATTATGGCCACCTGCCGCTGATCGACGGCACCCGTTTCGCGGGCCTTGTCCCGCAAACAGCCCTGCTCGGCCCGCTCCCCGACGTCGGGTTGAAGGCGCTTTCCCAATCGGTCCGCAGCGTGCCGCCCACCGCCCCCCTCGCGGACCTTGTCACCTTGCTGGCTGCGGGCGGCCAAACCTGCATTCCTGTGACAGCGGGCGATCGTCTGACCGGCCTCATCACCCGCACCGACCTGCTTGCCGCCCTCACCCACGGCCCGATCCCGAGGAACCCATGACCGTCTACCACACCCTTCACGCGAAATGCGCCGCCCTCGGCACCCGGCTTCTCACCGTCACGGTGCAAGACCTTGCCCGCGATGTCGCCCGTCGCGCCTATACCTCGCACCCGGTCGAATACCCGGTTTCGGGCACCAAACCGCTGACCCGCGACGGCTGGTACGACTTTTGCATCACCGGCCAGCAAACCTTTGTCGCCAACACCGCACCCGAGTTCGCCCGGTACTTCTTCGACCACGAACTGATCACCTCGCTCGGTCTCGGCTCCTGCGTCAACATTCCGATCATCGACCACGGCCAAGTCCTCGGCACCGTCAACCTTCTGGCCGAGGAACACCATTTCACGCCCGAAAGGCTTGGCCTCTACCGCGCCCTCGCCGCCCACCACCACGACGCCCTTGTCGCTGAAATGGCCAAAGGCTGAGATGAAGCAGACCCGCATCCCCTCGGCCGACGGCCTCACCCTCGCGACCTACGAGACCGGCAACCCCGACGGCCCGACGATCTTGTTTCTGCATGGCTTTTCGCAAGCGGCCCTGGCCTGGGATCTGCAGATGTCCGACCCCGAACTGAAATCCTGCTTCCGTATGGTCGCCTATGACATCCGCGGCCACGGCGCTTCGGACCAGCCTGACGATCCGGCGCGCTACAGCCGCGATGTAGACTTCGCCGCCGACACCAACGCCGTCATCACCGCCCTGAACCTCAATCGCCCGATTCTGGTCGGCTGGTCCTATGCCGGACGGCTGGTCAACGACTATGTCCGGGCCTACGGCACCAAAGCCATCGCCGGCATCAACTATGTCGGCGCCCGCACCAATTCCGACCCCGCCTTCAACGGACCGGGCAACGAATTTCTGCGCGACATGTGCCGCCTCGACCTCGCGGCAGAAATCGCCGCGGTCGAGAAATTCATGCGCGCCTGTTTCTTTGTGCCGCCGCCCGCCGACTATCTGCGCCGCGCGGTCTTTTACAACATGCGCGTCCGCCCCCAAACCCGCCGCGCCCATCTGACCCGCCCGCCCGATGTTGACAGCATATTGCCCAGGCTCGACCTTCCCGTGCTCGTCACCCAAGGCTCCCGCGACCTTCTGGTCTTGCCCGGTCTGGCCACGCATACCGCCCGCACGGTGCCCGATGCCGTGCTGTCGCTTTACACCGGCGTCGGTCATTCGCCCTTTGTCGAGGACACCCCGCGTTTCAACCGCGAACTCGCCGCCTTTGTCCAGCGCTGCGCCGTGGTCTGACTGCTTTTTTTCAGTTGCTTAAACCGCCACTCGGGCTAATTTGATCATATGACCGCACAGGCGGCACCGCGCGGCACAGCGCATCACTCAGGGAGTTTGCGATGAAGACAATGAAACTCATGGGCACGGCGGTTCTCGCCTTTGCCCTGGCCACCGGGCCTTTGCTGGCTCAGGTCACGGCCATCGGCGCGGGCGAAGGCGAGGTCGATATCGTCGCCTGGCCCGGCTATCTGGAACGCGGCGAAAGCGACAAGACCTTCGACTGGATCACCAAGTTCGAGACGGATACCGGCTGCAAGGTCATGGCCAAGATCGCCAATACCTCGGACGAAATGGTCACCCTGATGAACCAGGGCGGCTTCGATCTGGTGACGGCCTCCGGCGACGCCTCGCTCCGGCTGGTGGCGGGCAAGAAGGTGCAGCCCATCAACATCGACCTGATCCCGTCATGGTCCAAACTGGATGACCGGCTGAAGAACGGCGCCTGGCATACCGTCGGCGGCGTGCATTACGGCGTGCCCTACCAGTGGGGGCCGAATGTGCTGATGTACAACACCACCGTGTTCAAGGACCCGCCCAAGTCGTGGTCGGTGGTGTTCGAGCCGCAAAACCTGCCAGACGGCAAGCCGAACGCGGGGCGCGTTCAGGCCTATGACGGCCCGATCTACATCGCCGATGCGGCGCTCTTTCTGATGGCCCACAAACCCGACCTCAAGATCACCAACCCCTACGAACTGAACCCCGCCCAATATGCCGCCGCCCTTGATCTCTTGCGCGGTCAGCGCAAGCTGGTCGGCCGCTACTGGCACGACGCCACCGTACAGACCGATGATTTCAAGAACGAAGGCGTCGTGGCGGCCACGTCATGGCCCTATCAGGTCAACCTCTTGCTGGGCGAAAAGTTCCCCATTGCCTCGACCATCCCGGACGAAGGGGCAACCGGCTGGGCCGACACCACGATGATGGCGACCACCGCTGCGCATCCGAACTGTGCCTACAAATGGATCGAGCATACGCTGAGCTCCAACCTGCAATCCGACCTGTCGGTGTGGTTCGGTTCGGTGCCCGTGGTTCCTGCCGCTTGTTCTGACAAGTCTGGTCAGCAAACCGCCGACGGCTGCAAGGCCAACGGTGCGGATACCTTCGACAAGATCCATTTCTGGACCACCCCGGTTGCCGATTGCGATCAGGGAACCGGGGCCTGCGTGCCCTATCACCAATGGGTCAGCGACTATATGGCCGTGGTCGGCGGTCAGTAAGCCAAGGGCCAGCACTATCCGCCGGGCGGGCCAAACCCCGCCCGGCGCATCGCCTTGAACCAGAGCGCCCATGACCGCTGCCGTAGAATTCCGCGCCGTCTCCCGCCATTTCGGCTCCGTGAAGGCGGTCGACGGGGTGGACCTGACCATCGCCGAGGGCGCCTTTTTCGCCATGCTCGGCCCCTCCGGTTCCGGCAAGACCACCTGCCTGCGCCTGATCTCGGGCTTTGAGCAACCCTCTTCCGGCCAGATCCGCATCTTTGGCGAGGATGTCTCGGCCACGCCGCCCCATCTGCGCAACGTGAACACGGTGTTTCAGGACTACGCCCTTTTCCCCCACATGAACGTCCGCGACAACGTGGCCTACGGGTTGATGGTCAAAGGCATGGCCCGCGCCGCCCGCTACGCCAAGGCCGACGCGATGCTTGCCCTCGTCAAGCTGGACGCCTACGGCTCCCGCAAGCCCGGCCAGCTTTCCGGCGGGCAGCGCCAGCGCGTTGCCCTCGCCCGTGCCCTCGTCAACGAACCTCGCGTCCTGCTGCTGGATGAACCCCTTGGCGCGCTTGATCTGAAACTGCGCGAGGCGATGCAGGATGAACTGAAATCCCTGCAACGCCGCCTTGGCATCACCTTTGTCTTCGTTACCCATGATCAGGGCGAGGCGCTGTCGATGGCCGACAGCCTCGCCGTCTTCAACGAAGGCCGCATCGCCCAGATAGGCACCCCGGCGCAGGTCTACGCCCACCCCCGCACCCGCTTTGTCGCCGATTTCGTCGGTTCCTCCAACGTCCTGCCGCCCGCCCTGACCCGTTCGCTTGGCGGTCCCGCCAAATGGTCATCCCTGCGCCCCGAAGCCCTGCACCCCGATCCGCAAGGTCGCCTCACCGGCACCGTAACCTCCCTGCGCTACCTCGGCGCCGGCAACCGCGTCACCCTCTCTGCGCAGGGCCAGGACATTGCCGTCCTCCTGCCCACCGGCACCGAGGCCCCCAAGCCCGGCCAATCCCTCACCCTCACCTTCGACCCGTCCGCACTCCATGTCATGGACGACGCCTGATGCCCGCCAGCCCCCCGCCGCAGGTCCCGCGCGCCTCACTCCGCTCGCCCCCGCATCGCCCATGACCAGCGCCGTAATCCCCGCCCGAGGCCTCGCCGATCGCCTGACGACCCTGTTCTGGCGCCACCCCAAACTGCTGCTCCTGCTCCTCATCATCCCGCCACTCGTCTGGCTCGGCGTCATCTACCTCGGCTCCCTTGCCGCCCTCCTGCTGCAATCTTTCTTTTCCATCGACGATTTCTCCGGCCTCCTCGTCCCGACTTTCACCCTCAAAACCTATGCCGAGCTGCTCAGCCCGGCCAATTTCGCCGTCATCGCCCGCACCGTGCTGATGGCCACCGCCGTCACCATCGCCTCTACCGTTCTCGCTTTTCCCATCGCCTATTTCGCCGCCCGCTATGCCCGCGGGCGCTGGAAGGCCGCCTTCTACCTTGGCATCATGCTGCCCTTGTGGTCGTCCTACCTCGTCAAGGTCTACGCCTGGAAACTGATCCTTGCCAAAGAGGGCATCGTGACTTGGGCCGCCACTGCCACCCATACTGACTGGCTTCTCAACGCCGCCCTGTCGCTGCCCTATGTCGGTGGCAACTCGCTTTCGACCAGCTTTCTTGGCACCTTTGTCGTCTTCTGCTATGTCTGGCTGCCTTATATGATCCTGCCCATGCAGGCCTCGCTTGAACGGGTTCCCACGTCGATGCTGGAGGCTTCCGCCGACCTCGGCGCCACCGCGCGCCAGACCTTCTGGACCGTCACCCTGCCCCTCGCCCTGCCCGGCGTCATCGCGGGCTCGATCTTCACCTTTTCGCTCACCCTCGGCGACTACATCATCCCCCAGATCATCGGCACCTCCGCCGCCTTCATCGGGATGAGCGTCTACCAGCTGCAAGGCACCGCCGGGAACATCCCCCTTGCCGCCGCCTTCGCCGTGGTCCCCATCCTGATCATGCTGGCCTATCTGACCCTCGCCAAACGGGCGGGAGCGTTCGATGCGCTCTAGCCTTCCGCTCAAACTCGCCGCCTTTGCCGGCCTCGCCTTCCTCCACCTGCCGATCCTCCTGATCTTCCTTTACGCCTTCACCACGGAGGAACGCTCTTTTGCCTTCCCCCCGCCCGGCCTGACCCTGCAATGGTTCGCCGTGGCGTGGAACCGTGCCGACATCTGGCCGCCCCTGTTCCTGTCGCTCAAGGTCGCCGCCGCCTCCACCTTCCTCGCCCTCATCCTTGGCACCCTCACCTCTGCCGCCATGGCCGGGTCCCGCTTCTTCGGCCGCGACCAGCTTGCCCTGTTGGTGATCCTGCCCATCGCCCTGCCCGGCGTGATCACCGGCATGTCCCTGCGCTCTGCCTTCTCGATCATGGACATCCCCTACTCCACCCTGACGATCATCCTCGGCCACGCCACCTTCTGCATCGTCATCGTCTACAACAACGCCGTCGCCCGCTTCCGTCGCCTGAGCGGCGGCATCATGGAGGCTTCCGCCGACCTCGGCGCCAATGCCTTCCAGACCTTCTGGCACATCCTGTTGCCCAACCTCGGCTCTGCCCTCCTCGCTGGCGGCATGCTCGCCTTCGCGCTCAGCTTCGACGAGGTCATCGTCACCACATTCACCGCTGGCCAGCAATCGACCCTGCCGATCTGGATGTACCAGGAACTCGTAAGACCCCGCCAACGCCCGGTGACCAACGTCGTGGCCATGGT
>JANXPK010000545.1 GCA_025357355.1 Rhodobacterales bacterium | reverse complement strand
GCTTGGGGCCCTGCAAGTCGGCGAGAATCGCGATGGGGCGACCGCAGTCCTCCTCGACCTTGCGGATAATGGTGTGGCGGGCCCTGATGTCGTCATGGGTGCCATGGCTCATATTGAGGCGGAACACATCGGCCCCGGCTTCAAAGAGCGCGCGGATGGTGGCGTAGTCGCTGGAAGCCGGGCCAAGGGTGGCCACGATCTTCACGTTCCGGAGGCGTCGCATGCCTGTTCCTTTTCATCGCAGATCGGTTGCGCTGGATCGCGGGTCTTATGGCCCAATTGACCCGAGGGGGCAACCGGCGGAATGGACATGCATCAGACAGAGTGAACAATTGGCATTGATCGGGCGAAAAACGCTCAATTTATGGTCACGCGGCAAAATCGGGTCGGTTTGCCGTGTGGGAACGAAGCGATTCCCTTTTGGCGCGGGCGGCGTTATGGCTGCACTTGCGGGCAAGGAACGAACGGGATGACGGCATATCACATCATAGGCGAGGATCGACCGGGGCGGTGGCTGGTAACCTGCGATCACGCCAGCAACCGGGTGCCGCCGTGGGTGAGCAACGGCGATCTGGGGATTTCGGCCGAGGACATGGGACGCCACATCGCGTGGGATGTCGGCGCGCGCGGGCTGGCCGAGGCTTTGGGCCTTTTGCTGGACAGTCCGGTCATTGCATCAGATTTCAGCCGTCTGGTCATTGACCCCAACCGCGGCGAGGATGACCCGACGCTGGTGATGAAGCTTTATGACGGCACCATCATTCCGGGCAACCGGCATGTGGATGTGTCCGAGATCGAACGGCGGCTGGCAACGCTTTATCGGCCCTATCACGATGCCCTTGCCCGACTGGCGGCGCGGCGGGCGGATACGGTCATTCTGGCGATCCACTCTTTCACCCCCTGCCTGCGCGGGCGCGAGCCAAGGCCGTGGGCCGTCGGGGTACTGTACAGCGAGGATGACGACCGGCTGTCGCGGCTTTTGATCGAGCACCTCAGGGCCGAGGCGGGCCTTTGCGTCGGCGACAATGAGCCTTATGCCGGGGCCCTGCCCGGCGATGCCATTGACCGCCATGCGCTGCGGGCCGGGCGGCACAACACGTTGATCGAGGTACGCAATGACCTGATCGACAGTGCGGCGTCGCAAGTGGCCTGGGCGGCACGGCTGGCGCCGGTGCTGCGGACGGCATTGGAGAAGGTGGAATGACCGAACTGGACCCTGCGACACGGACCGAACTGGAAGCGGCGGCGTTTCGGGCGCTGATGGATCATCTGCTGGTCAAGCGCCCGGAGGTGCAGAATATCGACCTGATGAACCTTGCCGGGTTCTGCCGCAACTGTCTGAGCCGGTGGTATCAAGAGGCGGCAAACGCACGCGGCATTCCGCTGACCAAGGACGAGGCGCGCGAAGTAGTTTACGGCATGCCCTACGCTGACTGGGTGGCCCGCAACCAGACCGCAGCCGAGCCTGAGAAGCTGGCTGAGTTTCAGGTCGCCTTTGCGGCCAATGTCGGCAGCAAGTCGGAAGAATAACGCGCCGGTTCCGGACGATATGACAGCTTTCCTCGCAAGGTCACAGGTTTTTGCGTGGTGTCCGGGCTGGCAATCCGTTAGCGGTCGCAAAACAGGCAAGAGCGGGGCATTTCGTGCGGCGGCAAGGGTTGGGTTGGCTCGCGACAGGGATGGTCGCGGCAGGGATGTGTGTGGCTGCTGTTGCAGCCGGGGCGCAAGATGGGGGAACGGCAGGCGCGCGTGTCGCGGCACCCGTCGACCCGACACCCGCCGTTGCACCCGCCGCCGCTACCGGGCCGCTGGGCGGTTACAATGTGCTGATCGCCGACCGCGGCAACGACCGCCTGCTGCTGGTCAACGAACAAAAGCAGGTCCTGTGGAGCTATAGTTTCGACGGTCTGCCGCCGGATTCTGGTGCCGATGACGCATTCTTTGCCGATGACGGCCACAGCATCATCGTCAATCTGGAACATGAGCAGGTCATTCAGGTCATCGACCGGGCAACCAAGACGGTGACCTGGCAATACGGTGAATTCGGCAAGAAAGGTTCAGGTCCGGGGCTTTTGAACTTTCCCGACGATGCCTACAAGTTGCCCAATGGCGATGTCGTGGTGGCCGACATCCGCAACTGCCGCATTTTGGAGATCGCGCCCGACAAGCATATCGTACGGCAGGCCGGCAAGACCGGGCAATGCTGGGGTGGGGGGGAGACGCTGGCCTCGCCCAACGGCGACAAACCCTTGCCCAACGGCCATATGCTGATCAGCACCATCACCGACCATTCCATTGTCGAGCTTGACGAGAACTGGAAACAGATCCTGCACCTGTCCTTGCCAATCAAATACCCGTCTGATCCGCAAATGACGGCGGCGGGGAATTTTCTGGTGGCGGGCTATACCAATCCCGGCACCCTGATCGAGGTGGCGCGGGATGGCACGGTGGTCTGGCAATACCAGCCGCAGGGCGACGGCGCGCTGAACCGGCCCTCGCTGGCGCTTGAACTGCCGAACGGCGATGTGCTCTTGAACGACGATCTGAATGCGCGGGTCGTGGTGATCGACAAGGCCAGCAACAAGATCATCTGGCAATATGGCGTGACCCGGCAGCCGGGGGCAGAGCCGGGGCATCTGCGGATCCCCGACGGGCTTGACATCATAAAGGCGGAGTAAGGGCATGATGACACGGCGGGCAGTCATTCTGGGCCTGTGCATCGGGCTGGCCGGGGCCGCCTGGGCGGGCGAGGTGATCCACAAGGTCGGCCGCGTGACCTGGCATCCGACGGGATATGTTGGCAAGCTATTGGCGATGAAGGGCTATCTGCTGAAGGTCGAGGACGGCTATGTGCTGTTCTCGGACGAGGCCGGGGGCGACATTTCGGCGCATGACCTGCCGGTGAACGGCGTGGGCTTCGATACGATGAAGCCGAATACCCTTTACCTTTTGCACGGCAAGTTCCTCAACGGCGGGCTGATCGCCAGCAACGGCAACCCCTATCACCTGGAACTGACCGAGGCCCCGCAGCCTCTGGCGCCCTAAGGCCGTTGGTCAAATGCGCGGCGAGCGGCTTCGATCTCATCACGGTGGTCTGCCGCCCATTCCCAGACGCCGCAAAAGGCATCGCCCAGACCGTGGCCAAGTGCTGTCAGGCAGTAGTCGACATGGGGCGGAATGACCGGGTGGATGGTGCGGATCACCAGACCGTCCCGCTCCATCTGGCGCAGGGTCTGGGTCAGCATTTTCTGGCTGATGCCCCGCACCGCATGACCAAGGGCGGTAAAGCGCAGGGTGCCGGCTTCGCCCAGCACATCGAGCACGATCATGGTCCATTTGTCGGCAACGCGGCCAATCAGGTCGGTCACCAGGGCTTCAAGCCGCAGATCGACGTTGCTGCCATCGGGGGCGATTGCCGTCATCTTACTTTCCTTTTGGTAACTACAGATATTTTGGGTGCCTACTTACCAATGGTAAGCGAAGGCGTATATCAGCGCCATCAGATTTGAAAGGACAGAGCATGGACATGACAGGCAATACGATTCTGGTCACCGGCGGCGGATCGGGCATCGGGCGCGGGCTGGCGGAGGCGTTTCACCATTTGGGCAACCGGGTGATCATCGCGGGCAGAAAGTCGGATGTGCTGGCAGAGGTTGTGGCGGCCAATCCGGGGATGGCGTCGCATGTCATCGACGTCGAGGATGGTGCGGCGATACGGGGCTTTGCAGCGGCCGTCATGGCGGCGCATCCGGGTTTGAACGTGCTGATCAACAATGCAGGCATCATGCGGGCCGAGGATGTGACGGTCACGCCCTATGATCTGTCCGATGCCGAGGCGATGATCGCGACCAATTTGCTGGGGCCGATCCGGCTGACCGCGGCCTTGCTGCCGCATCTGCGGGCGCAGGCGCGGGCGGCGGTGTTGAACGTGTCGTCAGGGCTGGCCTTTGTGCCCCTGTCGATGACGCCGACCTACAGCGCCACCAAGGCGGCGATCCATTCCTGGAGCCAGTCGCTGGGCCACCAGTTGCGTGCTACGTCGGTGCAGGTCATCGAACTTGCCCCACCCGCAGTGGCAACCGATCTGATGCCAGGCAGCCGGTCCAACCCCAATGCCATGACGCTGGAGAATTACATTGCCGCGACGATGGCCCTGTTGACGGCGCATCCCGAGGCGACCGAAATTCTGGTAGAGCCGGTCAAGCGGTTGCGCGGGGCCGAGGCAAGCGGCGCCTATACCGCCGTCTTTGGCATGCTGAACCCGGCCTGAAGGGTTTTGTCGTCTCAGATCGCTGCTTTGCGCATCTCGTCGAGATAGATTTCACGCAGACGGGTGGTCAGGGGGCCGGGCTTGCCGTTGCCGATGGCGGTGCTGTCGATCTCGACCACGGGCATCACGAAGGCCGAGGCAGAGGTGATGAAGGCTTCATCAGCCCGTTGCGCCTCGGCGATGGTGAAAGGGCGCTCTTCAACCTCCATCTGCGCCTCGGCCGCAAAACGCAGCACGGCGGCGCGGGTGATGCCGTGCAGGATGTCGTTGGACAACTGACGGGTGACGATGCGGTTGCCTTTGATGATATAGGCGTTATTCGAGGTGCCTTCGGTCACAGCACCGTCTTCGACAAACCAGGCGTCGTCGACATGGGCGGCCTTGGCCATCATCTTGGCCATCGAGGGGTACAAAAGCTGCGTGGTCTTGATATCGCGGCGGCCCCAGCGGACATCGGGGACCGAGATCACCTTCCAGCCGGTCTTGGCAGCGGGGATATCGGCGAGGCCGAGTTTCGACTGGGTGAACATCACCAGCGTCGGCTTGGTTTCAGGGCCGGGATAGGCAAAGTCGCGGTCGCCGGGATTGCCACGGGTGACTTGCAGATAGACCATGCCATCGACGAGGTCATTGAGCCGGATCAGTTCGCGGTGGGCAGCCAGCAGATCGGCGTCCGGGCAGGGGGCGGTCATTTCCAGTTCGCGCAGGGACCGCGCCAGCCGGGCGCAGTGGCCTGCAAAGTCAATGAGCTTGCCGCCCAGGACCGAGGTCACCTCATAGACCCCGTCGGCCATCAGAAAACCACGGTCGAAGATCGAGATCATGGCTTCGGCTTCGGGCAGGTAGGTGCCGTTGAGATAGACGGTACGGGTCATGGCATTATCCCCAAAGGGCCGGTTCCGGCGGATGGACCCCTTCGGCGCTGTAGTGCAGGGGATGGGCGCGGTCCTGAGACAAAAGCAAGGGGCCGTCAAGGTCGGAAAAGGCCGCACCTTGCGCGACCAGCACGGCCGGCGCCATGGCAAGTGACGAGCCGACCATGCAGCCGACCATCACCTTGAAACCCAGCCGCAACGCCTCGGTCCTGGCGGCAAGGGCTGCGGTCAGGCCGCCGGTCTTGTCGAGCTTGAGGTTCACGACATCGTACTTGCCTTTGAGGGCTGCAAGACTGCCCGCGTCATGTGCCGATTCGTCGGCGCAAACCGGCAGTGGGCGGTCCAGTTCGGCGAGCATGTCGTCCTGACCGGCAGGCAGCGGCTGTTCGACCATCGCCACGCCAAGCCGCAGCAAATGCGGGGCGAGGTCGGTATAGATCGCGGGTGACCAGCCTTCGTTGGCGTCGATGATCAGCGTGGCGCGCGGGGCACCGGCACGAACAGCCTCCAGCCGGGGCATGTCGTCGGGCGTGCCAAGCTTGATCTTCAACAGCAGACGGTGGGCGTTCTGCGTGGCCTGCAGGCGCATGGCCTCGGGTGTGTCGAGCGACAGGGTGAAGGCAATCGGCACCGGACGCGGCGCGGGCAGGCCAGCGAGTTGCCAGACCCTGCGACCGGTCGCTTTGGCCTCAAGATCCCACAAGGCGCAGTCCACGGCGTTGCGGGCCGACCCTGCCGGAAGGGTCGATTGCAGGGCCGCGCGGGTGATGGCGGCGGGCAAAGCGGAAATTTCGGCGGTCACCGAGTCAGGGGTGTTGTGAAACCGCGCATAAGGCACGCATTCGCCCCAGCCGGTGACACCATCGCGGATGACGCGCACAGTCAGCACAAGGGCCTCGGTCTTGGACCCGCGCGAAATGGTGAAGGTGCGGGCCAGCGGGAAGGTGTCGCGGGTGACGGTGATCATGGGAACCTTGTTTTTGGACGCCAGCATAGTCGGGCCAGGCGGCGCTGCAAAGGCGGCCTTTGGTTGCATCTTGCGTCGTGCCCGGCCATATAGGGGCCACGTGCATGGAGTGCCTGCGATGAACTATCTGGAATTCGAAAAGCCCCTGGCAGAGATCGAAGGCAAGGCCGAGGAGTTGCGCGCCATGGCGCGGGGCAGCGCGGGGATGGATGTGACGTCCGAGGCCGAAGGTCTGGATCGCAAGGCCGACCAGATGCTCAAGGACCTCTACAAGGGGCTGAACGCCTGGCAGAAATGTCAGGTCGCCCGCCACCCGGACCGGCCGCATTGTCAGGAATATATCGAGGCACTGTTCACCGAATACACCGCCCTCGCCGGGGACCGCAATTTTGCCGATGACCACGCCGTGATGGGCGGGCTCGCGCGGTTCAACGACACGCCGGTGGTGGTGATCGGGCATGAGAAGGGCAACGACACCAAGAGCCGCATCGAGCGCAACTTCGGCATGGCCCGGCCCGAGGGTTACCGCAAGGCCATCCGTCTGATGGACATGGCCGACAAGTTCCGCCTGCCGGTGATCACGCTCGTCGACACCCCCGGCGCCTATCCCGGCAAGGGTGCCGAAGAGCGCGGTCAGTCCGAGGCGATTGCCAAGGCAACCGAGCGGTCGCTGGGGCTGGGCGTGCCGGTCATTTCGGTGATCATCGGCGAAGGCGGCTCGGGCGGCGCCGTCGCTTTTGCCACCGCCAACCGCATCGCGATGCTGGAACATTCGATCTATTCAGTGATCAGCCCGGAAGGCTGCGCCTCGATCCTGTGGAAAGACAGCGAAAAGATGCGCGAGGCGGCAGAGGCCTTGCGACTGACCGCGCAGGATTTGCAAAAGCTTGGCGTGATCGACCGTATCGTCAAGGAACCGCTGGGCGGGGCGCAGCGGGGCCGGAAAGAGGCGATCGACGCGGTCGGCCGCGCGATCGAGGCGATGTTGAAAGAGCTGTCCGGCAAGAAGCCCGACACCCTGATCAAGGACCGGCGCGAGAAGTTTTTGGACATGGGGGCGAAGGGGCTGGCGGCGTGAGGATGAGGTGCTGCTTCAACGCCGGGATGCAGAGCGGTGGGTGTCAACGCTGATCTCAACCCCGCATCCTTGTAAAATAATTCGACGCCGATCCATCGCCAAAAGTGCCGCGCAAAGCTTCAATCCTCCTACTGGTTTCTTGGCCTTGCCCGTATGGAGAGAATTTTCCAATTTGTGGAATGTCAATTTTGGCAGGCGAAAGTTTTCCGATATCCTCTGATTCGTTTCTTGAATAAGCGAATGTATGCAAGACCATCGCTCGCAATACCGACCATTGCGCTGCGTTGTCAGTTTTATTACTAAACAAAGGTAACAATCCAGGTTCACTCATGTTGCCAATCAAGGTAGCGTAACAGGTTTGATACCTTTGGATAATTGCAGCCAACCAATCACGCGCTTCGGGCTTTGCACTCTTTATGCAGTCACGAAAGGCTGAGAGCACCGCATCGTTGAGTTCCAAAGTCTCTCTTGCGAGTTTTAGATTCCCTATATCCCTATAGAATTCATCATTCTCAAGCGAGAAATCAAATCCCTTAAGCGCGACGTCGGCAACAGTGTTTAGAGCCAATGGTAGCACTGCTTTGGCAGCGGCAAGATCGGCTTGGCGATTTTCCTTGTCGCGTCTTGACTGAATCTCGATGTCGAGCAAGGTACCTTGGAGGGTAACGGCTGCAGCAAATGCTGCCACGAGAATGGCTGCAAAATTAGTCCAGCTTTGCGACTCCGCTCGCCAAAATGCCTGATCAATAACTGCCCCAAGCAGGCAGACAAAGACCGCACCAACCAGAAACCCGCCCATGAAGTTCGTCAGGAACGATAAGCGCCGGTTCCAGAACCAATTCAACACGTTCGTCGCTCCTCCAAATTGCAGCAGATGGGTAACAATTTTGCCCAAACCTTTCCACTTGGTTAATTTCTCAATCTCGACCCACTGATTTCACACGCTTTCGAAAACTGTCCAGATCTGGACGCCCCTAAACCACCCGCCCCCAAAGATCATACTCCCCCGCTTCCTCGACCTCGACCGTCACGATATCCCCCGGTTTCAGCGCCTCGAACCCCTCGTCGATGAAAAGGTTGCCGTCGATCTCCGGGGCGTCGGATTGGGTGCGGCAAGTGGCGCCTTCGGTGTCAACCTCATCGACGATGACCTGAAGGACCCGGCCGACCTTGGCCGCCAGTTTCGCCTCGGAGATGGCTTGGGCCTTGGCCATGAACCGGTCCCAGCGGTCCTGCTTGACTTCTTCGGCCACATGGTCGGGCAGGGCGTTGGAGCGGGCACCGGCGACGTTTTCGTATTTGAAACAGCCGACGCGGTCGAGGCGGGCCTCGTCCATCCAGTCCAAGAGGGTCTGAAACTCGGCCTCGGTCTCGCCGGGGTAGCCGACGATGAAGGTCGAACGCAGGGTGATGTCGGGGCAGGTGGCGCGCCAGGCGGCGATCTCGTCAAGGGTGCGGGCGGCGGCGGCGGGGCGGGCCATGCGTTTGAGTGTGTCGGGGTGGGCGTGCTGGAAGGGGATGTCGAGGTAGGGCAGGATCAGGCCGCCCGACCCAGAATTGGCGGCCATGAGGGGGATCAGGTCGCGGACATGGGGGTAGGGGTATACGTAATGCAGCCGCACCCAGGCGCCCAGTTTCCCCATCTCGCGCGACAGGTCGGTCAGATGCGCCCGCACCTCGCCACCCTTCCAGGGGCTCAGGTCATGCTTGCGGTCCAGCCCATAGGCAGAGGTGTCCTGACTGATGACCAGCAGTTCCTTGACCCCCGCCTCGACCAGTTTTTCCGCCTCACGCAGGATGGCGTGGGCCGGACGGCTGACCAGACGGCCGCGCATGTCGGGGATGATGCAGAATTTGCACTTGTGGTTGCAGCCCTCGGAAATCTTGAGATAGCTGTAGTGGCGCGGCGTCAGGCTGACGCCCGTGGCGGGCAACAGGTCGATGAACGGGTCGGGCGAGGGTGGCACGGCGCGGTGAACGGCGTCCAGCACCGCCTCGTATTGGTGGGGGCCGGTAACGGCCAGAACCT
>JANXPK010000513.1 GCA_025357355.1 Rhodobacterales bacterium | reverse complement strand
GAAATTCGGCCCGGTGGTGCAGCCGCGGCGTTCACACCATGCGCGGGCCAAAGCCGAAGATGTGCACGGTCGCCGGGCGCGTTGGCCAGAAACGCCTGCTACTCGCGGGAGGCTTGGCGGTATGTCCAGGGCATCGGCATGGTTTAGCGCCCGTCAGCGGTTTCCAGACGATCAGAAGCCGTCAGCCACAGCGCCTCGGCCTTGTCGAGGGCGTCCATCACCTCGGCATATTTGCGGTTCCAGGTCTCAAGCTCGCCCTTGCGATTGTCTTCGTAAAGGTCGGGGTCGGCGAGTTTCTTGGCCAGCTTGTCGCGCATGTCGTTGAGCTTGGTCAGACGTTCTTCGCATTTGCGGACCTCGGTCTTCAGCACCAGAAGTTCGTCGCGGCTGGCCTTTCGCGGCTTTTCAACAGGTTTGGCGGCAGGTTTGGCGTCTTCGTCACCGGCGAGCAGCATGCGGCGATAGGCTTCGAGATCTTCGGTATAGGGGGTGACGGTGCCGCCTTTGACCAGCCAGAGCCGATCGGCAACCAGACTGAGCAGGTGCATGTCGTGGCTGACCAGGATCACCGCGCCGGAATATTCGGTCAGCGCCTCGACCAAAGCCTCGCGGCTTTCCATGTCGAGGTGGTTGGTGGGCTCATCGAGGATCAAGAGATGCGGGGCGTCGATGGTGGCCAGAAGCAGGCTGAGCCGGGCCTTCTGGCCGCCGGAAAGCCTGCCAACCTCGGTTTCGGCCTGATCGGCACCAAGGCCAAAGCCCGCCAGACGGGCACGCAGGCGTGGCTGGCCCTCGGCCGGGCGCAGACGCAGGATGTGTTGCAGGGGCGTCTCGTCGATGTGGAGTTCATCGACTTGATGCTGGGCGAAATAACCGATGCGAAGCTTGGAGGATTTGACCAAGCGGCCTTCGGCGCCGTTGAGCTTGCCGGCAAGCAGTTTGGCGAGGGTGGACTTGCCTTCGCCATTGCGGCCCAGAAGAGCGATGCGGTCATCCTGGTCGATGCGCAAAGTAAGCTTGCGCAGAACGAGCGGACCGCCGTAGCCGACGGCAACGCCTTCCATGTTTATGATCGGCGGCGAAAGCTCTTCGGGCTTGGGGAAGGTGAAGACGACCTTCTTGGCATCCTCGGGGGCGGTGATGACCACCATCTTTTCCAGCATCTTCACGCGGCTTTGGGCCTGAACGGCTTTGGAGGCCTTGGCCTTGAAGCGATCAACGAAGCTTTGCAGGTGGGCGCGGCGGGCTTCCTGCTTTTTCGCCTCGGCCTGCAGGACGGCGCGGCGTTCGGCCATCTGGCGGGCGAACTGGTCGTAAGGCCCGTTCCAGTAGGTCAGCTTGCGGTTATCCAGATGCAGGATGCCGGTGACGGCGCGGTTGAGAAGGCCGCGGTCGTGCGAGATGATGATGACGGTGTGGGGGTATTTCTGCAGGTAGCTTTCCAGCCACAACGCGCCTTCAAGGTCGAGGTAGTTGGTGGGCTCGTCGAGCAAAAGGTAGTCGGGCTGGGCGAAGAGGACACCGGCAAGCGCCACCCGCATCCGCCAGCCGCCGGAAAAGTCGGAGCAGGGGCGCTGTTGGGCGGCGATATCAAAGCCGAGGCCCTTGAGGATGGCAGAGGCGCGGCCCTCGGCGCTCCAAGCGTCGATATCGGTCAGGCGGGCTTGAATCTCGGCGATGCGGTTGGGGTCGTGGGCGTGGACGGCCTCCAACAGGAGGGCCGCGCGTTCGGTATCAGCCTCAAGCACGGTGTCGATGAGGGAGGTGTCGGACGATGGCACTTCCTGGGCCACGCCGCCGATGCGGGCGCGGGAGGGGAGGCTGATTTCGCCACCTTCAAGCGCCAGCTCGCCCCGGATAAGTCGGAAGAGCGTGGTCTTGCCCGAGCCGTTGCGCCCGACGAGACCGACCTTGTGGCCGGTGGGAATGGTGGCGGAGGCGCCCTCAAAGAGCGGGCGGCCTTCGACGGAATAGGTGATGTCCTGGATCTTGAGCATGGGGCGGGGCTTGCCCTATCGGGGCAGGCGCGTCAACCGCAGGTCGGGGCTTTTGGTGGGCCGCTGGAGGGTTTCACACCCTCCAGATTTCCCGTGGGATATTTATGGACCGATGATGGGGTCAGAGGTTGCGGCCGTCGGGGTATTCGGCGGGGCCCTTGACCTCCAGCTTGTTGCCGAAGGGGTCGCGGATGTAGAAGGAGTGGCCCATGCCGCGTGCGCCGCCATGGG
>JANXPK010000498.1 GCA_025357355.1 Rhodobacterales bacterium | reverse complement strand
CCGGGGCGACCAGCATGGTGGCGGACCCGATGAAGGCGCGTTTGCCGATGCGGGTGCGGTGCTTCATCACCCCGTCATAGTTGCAGGTGACGGTGCCCGCGCCGATATTGGTGAACTCGCCGACATCGGTATCGCCCAGATAGGTCAGATGGCCGACCTTGACGCCCTCGTCGAGGATGGAGTTCTTGATTTCGACGAAATTTCCGACATGGACATCCTCGGCCAGTTCGGCGCCGGGTCTGAGCCTGGCGAAGGGGCCGACGGTGGCGCCGCGCGAGATGTGGCAGCCTTCGAGGTGGCAGAAGCCCTTGATCTCGGCCCCCGATTCAATGGTGACGCCGGGGCCGAAGATGACGTTGGGGCCAATGGTGGCATCGCGGCCGATATGGGTGTCGAGCGCGAAGAACACGGTATCGGGCGCGGTCAGGGTGACGCCATTGTCGAGTGCGGCGGCACGGGCATTGGATTGGAACCGCGCCTCGGCTGCGGCAAGTTGCGATCTTCTGTCGATGCCAAGCGTTTCGGATTCTGGGCAGATGACAAAGCCGACCGAAAGTCCCTCGGCACGCGCAAGTTCGACGATGTCGGTCAGGTAGAATTCACCCTGAGCGTTGTTATTGCCGACTTTGGCGACGAGGCGGAACAGGGCCCTGGTGTCGGCGCAAACCACGCCGGAGTTGCACAGGGCCAGAGCAAGTTCGGCCGCGGTCGCGTCCTTATGCTCGACAATCCGCAAAAGCTGATCGCCCTCGACGATCAGACGGCCGTAGCGGGCGGGGTCTTTCGGCTCGAAGCCAAGGAAGATGATGGAATGGCGGGCGCGGGCGGCGAGCATGACCTGCAAGGTTTCGGGGCGGACGAAAGGGGTGTCGCCGTAAAGGACGATGGCGTCGCCCTCTGTGTCGGCGAGCAGGGGGGCGGCTTGGGCGACCGCATGGCCAGTGCCGAGTTGCGGGTCTTGCAGGACGCATTCGGTGAGCTCGTCGAAATCCTGCGCAGCTTTGGTGACGGCTTCGGACCCGTGGCCAGTGACGACGACGATGCGGGCGGGGTCCAGACTGTGGCCAGCGGTCAGGGCATGGTGCAGCATGGGCACGCCCGCCAGAGGGTGCAGCACCTTGGGCAGGTCAGAGTTCATGCGGGTGCCTTGACCTGCGGCCAGAACGATCACGGAAACCTGCATCTGCCTCTTCCCTTCTTTTGGGATGCGTTCTACCTCCAAAAGCATGGAGGCGCCAAGGACGCAAGCCTCACGCGATGTTACAGGGGGTCGGGTGCGCACCGTAGTCTTTGATCTGGACGGAACTTTGGCGGACACGTCGGCGGATTTGCTGGCGGCGGCCAATGCCTGCCTTGGCCAGCCGGTGCTGGGGCCGCATGATGCGCTGACGGCGTTTGCGGGCGGGCGGGCGATGCTGCGGCTGGGGTTTGCCCGGCTGGGGCTGGCGTGGAGTGAGGCGGAGGTGAGCCGGGATTATCCGCGGCTGCTCGCGGCCTATGCCGAGGCGATATGTGTGGAGACGCGGCTTTATCCCGGTGTGGTGGCTGCGGTCGAGGCCTTGCGGCGCGACGGCTATGCGACGGCAATCTGCACCAACAAGCCCGAGGGGTTGGCAGAAGAGCTGTTGCGCCGTCTGGGAGTGCGGGCGTTGTTTGGCGCGGTCGTTGGCGCCGATACGCTGCCAGTGCGCAAGCCTGACCCGGCGCCGTACCGGCTGGCGGTCAGTTGGGCGGGTGGGACGGTGGCGCGGTCGATGCTGGTGGGTGACACCGCGACCGACCGTATGACCGGGCGCGCCGCAGGGGTGCCGGTGGTGCTGGTGACCTTTGGTCCCGAAGGCCGCGCGGTCGCGCAACTGCACCCGGAGGCTCTGCTGGATCATTTCGATGATTTGTCCGCCCTGGTGGCGCGGCTGATGCCGGGCTGAGGCGCGGCGGGGATCGTAGTGCGCTGTTCGGGCGCCTCCGGTCTGTTGCGCCAGCCGCACGACCACTAGATCGCCTGCGCTGCGATCACGCCGGGCTCTCCACGTTTGCGGCGAGATTGGCCAGCATTCCGGTCCAGCCCAGTGCATGGCTGTCGCGGCTTTCGGCGGAATGGAAGCGGATATGGGTCAGATCGACCCGGGTTGCGGCCCCCTCGGGGGTGAGGGTGATGGTGACGGTGCTGTCGGGGGCGGACCACGGTGCCTCCCACGTAAAGACCAGACGGGAGTAGGGCGTGATTTCCTTGTAGGTGCCTTCGTGCGGGTATTCCTTGTCCCCGACCATGACAACGCGAAACCGGCCGCCGATGCGGGCATCGGCCTTGGCCTCGGTAATATGCATGTCCGGCCGCGGATACATGAAACGGGTCATCATGGAAGGGTCGAGCCAGGCATCAAAGATGCGCTGCGCCGGGGCATTGATGGTGCGCGAGACGGAGAGGGAAAGGTCTGACATGGCATGATTTCCTGTCGAAAGGCAAAGGCGGCGGGCGCCTTTGCGGGGTTTGGGTCAAAGCGATCCGGGGGCGGCGAGGCCGTCCAGAATGGTGGTCCAGGCCGTTGCGTGGCCGTCGCGGACGCCTTCATTGGCAAAGCGCACATGCGTCAGGGTCAGCATCGTGCCACGATCATCGGGGACAAGGTCCAGTGTCACGGTGCTACCCTCTACCGTTGAAGAGGCAGACTCCCAGGTGAAGGCAATGCGGGAATACGGATCGAGCTGCAGATAGGTGCCGCTATGCGGGTAGTCCCTGCCGCCGATATGCATGTCGAGCTGGAAGCGGCCGCCAACGCGCGGGTCGGTCTTGGCGGCGGTCAGCGAGAAGCCGGTGCCGTTCGACATGAACTTGTGCAGCGTCTGAGGGTTGAGCCAGGCCTTGTAGACGCGGTCTGGGCTTGCCGCGATGTGGCGCGACACGGACAGGCTCAGGTCATTTTCGTGCTGATGGTCATTCATCATGGGTATCCTTGGCGGGGAAATGGTTGATGGTCGGGACGCAAGTTTGGCGTGTCCGGGGGGATCGGCCGGGCACCGCAGAACGGGCTGCAGGGCCCTCCGACGTTCAAGCGAGGACTGTTGCGAGCGTATCCAGAATACTGGTCCAACCCGCCTTGTGGCCGTCGCGCGCGCCTTCATTGGCAAAGCGGACATGGGTCAGTGTCAGCATGGTGCTATCGCCGTCGGGCGTAAAATCCAGCGTCACCGTGCTGCCGTCGATCGAATACGGCGATTGCCAGGTAAAGGCGATGCGCGAATGCGGCACCAGTTCCAGATAGGTGCCGTGATGCGGGATATCCTTGGTGCCCTCCGACATCACGACGCGGTAAGCGCCGCCAATGCGCGGATCGGTGGCCGCATCCGACACCGCCATGCCCGAACCTCCGAACATGAACCGCTTCATCGTCGCGGGATTGAGCCAGGCGTTGTAGACTTGCGCGGGTAGGGCAGGGATGCGTTTGTTGACGGTAAGAGACAGGTCAGTCATCGGTTTTCTCCTGTGACAGCAGCGTTGCAAGGGCCTCCAGCCGCAATTCCCAGATCGAGCGCAATCCGGCGAACCAGCGGTCAATTTCGGCCAGGGGTTCCATCCGCACTTCGATCAGGTGTTCGCGCCAAAGGGTTCGGCGGTTGACGAGGCCTGCGCCTTCCAGAACCTTGATGTGCTTGGACACGGCGTTCAGGCTCATGTCGAAGCGGGCGGCAATTTCGGTCACGCGGGTCGGGCCGTTCTGCGCAAGCAGGGTCAGAATGGCGCGGCGGGTGGGATCGCTGGCCGCTTTCAGGATTTCGGTGAGGGCGTGTTCTCGTTCAACCATATGGTGGAATTAGCACGAGTCGCGGCCTCAGTCAACTATTTGGATGAATGATAGGGCAACAAAAAGGGGGGCAAGGCCCCCCGGTTCGTTCGTCGTGGTTGCGGCGGGCTATTTCGGCCCGACCATCATCACCATCTGGCGGCCTTCAAGCCGTGGCATGCTTTCGATCTTGCCGGCCTCGCCGATGTCGGCAGCGACGCGGTGCAACAGTTCAAGCCCCAGCTCCTGGTGGGCCATTTCACGGCCGCGAAAGCGCAGGGTCACCTTGACCTTGTCGCCCTCTTCGAGAAACTTCAGGACCGAGCGCATTTTCACATCGTAATCATGGGTATCGGTTCCCGGGCGGAACTTGATTTCCTTGATTTCGATGATGTGCTGCTTCTTGCGAGCCTCGGCCTCGCGCTTTTGCTGTTCGTATTTGAATTTGCCGAAATCCATGATTTTGCAGACCGGCGGTTCGGCATTCGGCGATATCTCGACGAGGTCAAGTCCGGCTTCTTCTGCCAGGGCCATTGCGCGCGCCGGAGTGACCACCCCGATATTCTCGCCTTCGGCCCCGATCAGCCTGATCTCTGCCGAGCGGATTCTGTCATTGATGCGGGGTCCGGTTTCCCGCTGCGGCGGGGCGTTGTGAGGTCTGCGGGCTATGGTGGTGGTCCTTGGATTGTTTTCGGGAATGCTTCAGCGCTGGCAGGATAAGCGTGGTTGTGCGGCTCTTCAACCCGTTAAACCCCGTCTGCTGCACGGTTTGGCCCCGGAAGCGCCGTTCCGGGGCTTTCCAAGCCATAAACTATCTGTCATACCGCGCCCACACGCTTACCCGTCGGTTATGGAGACCTGACATGAATAGAAACGTTATCATCGGAATTATCGTGGTCCTGGTTGTGGCCGCGGGCTGGTACAAGATGTCGTACAAGGCCGCCGCTCCGGTTGCGACCGCCACCGCCCCGGCCGCGTCGACCACCGCCGCCACCACGGCTCCGGCCGCGGCGACCACTGCAACCACGACCGCCGCTACCACTGCGGCTGCCCCCGCGACGGGTGCAATGGCTGACGCCGCCGCGATGCTGGCTGATCCGACCAAGTTCGACCCGGTGAAGGTCAACGCGATGATCGCAGCCTCGACGCTGGACGACGCGACCAAGAAGACCCTGACCGACGCCGTGACTGCGGCTGGCACCGATGCCGCCAAGATCACCGCCGTGATCGCCCAGATCAAGACCGCGCTGAAGATGTAATCTGCCCCGTTTGGGCAAGATCAGGGCCGCTGCAAGTGATTGCAGCGGCCCTTTGCATTTTGGCGGATCAGGGTCGGCTTAAATCCCGTC
>JANXPK010000464.1 GCA_025357355.1 Rhodobacterales bacterium | reverse complement strand
CGCAACCCACACCGGGCGCGTCGGCGGCAAACTGACGGTGACCGAAAGCGACGGCAGCAAACTGATCCTGCACGTCGCGGGCGCCCTGGCCGGCAACCATTTCGCGATTTCCAGCGATGGAGCCGGTGGTAGCAACCTGACCTTGACCGCACCTGCGCTGCAGTCCGACCATTTTGCCTTCCATCCCTCGGTTTCGATTACCGGATCAGCAGAATTGACGGTCGGCCATCCCCTGGGGATCGAAGCCCTCGCGGCAGTGGAACGACCAGACCTGCCAAAAGGGGATGTCTTTGGTTGCGAGGGTTGGGACCATGCAGATCAGTTCAATTCTCTGATCCAAGAGGGTTCGTATCTTTGACGGGCGTCGCTACCGAACCGCTGCCCGAAGCATGCCAGACCCTCTCGCCTTTGGGTTCGCCCAAGGCGGAGGGCCGATATTGTCAGTCTAAACCTGCTTGAGTGGGTCAGGCGGGCTGGGTAGCATCTTCCCATGCCCCAATGCTCCCTATTTTGCTCCTTAAAGACCAGCCCCGAGATCATCCGCCTGGCAGTGCTTTATGTCCGGTTTCCGCTGTCGCTGAGGAAAATCGAAGGATCTGCTGCACGAGCGTGGCATCGAGAGCGTTGCATCGAACTGCCTGAGGCCATGGCAGATTGGTCTTTGACCTGCCTGCAACTCAAGCTGATCAAGATCGGCGTCCGCGTCGTACGTCACGCCCGCGCAATAAACTTCCAGTTGGCTTGGTGGCCCTCACCTGCGCGATGGTCGGGCCATTCTTATCGTCATCCGACGATTGCGGTGGCCACCGTCATGTGCGTGAACTCCAGCATGATCTAAACGAAAGCGGCGGGACAAGTCTGTCAGTCGCGCTGAAAAACGCCGCTCCCGGGCCAGAATGATGCGGGGTCACGGCCAAAGCGGTCTACAGTCGGGCACTCGTGCGGCCGCAGCATACCTCCGACGCACGAAACACTTGATCAGCGGGTGAAATCAGGCGAACCTGCCGTCAAGCGGCAGGCCACTTGGGGAATGTCGGTACAGAGTGTAAAACCGACGGAATCTGTAATGCCGTCATCGCCATCACCCCGACCGCCATCCGCTAGAAATGAACGTCAATAGACCCTAGACCTAGGGACAGTTTTTTTCCGAGGTGATCATGGCACAGATTTTCTTGGGCCCGGCCGACAACACCTACGTGGCATCCACGTCGGGCGACAGCATTTTTGGCGAGGCGGGCAACGACAAGATCACCGCCTCGGCGGGCGGCAACTGGCTATTCGGCGGGCTTGGTGCCGATGTCCTGCTCGGCGGCGCAGGCAATGATGTGATCGTCGGCGATGACGTGGGCGTCGCCATCGCCGACATGGCGCTGAACACGCTCAAAGGCTTCGGGGGCAACGACACCATCGTCAGCTATTCCTGGTATGATGCGATCGATGCCGGCAACGGCGATGATACGGTCAGGACCTATGCCCAGCAGACCGGGCAGACCATGAATGGCGGCGCGGGCACCGACATCATCGAAATCCGCTCGCTGTCGGATGCCTTCCAGCCGGTCAATGTCACTATGGGTTCGGTCTGTATCACCACTATCGGCGGCGTGGCTGGAGCCACCTATCTGAATTTCGAGGCGCTGCACTTTTTCGGCGGCATCGTCCGCAACACGATCACCGGCGGGGCGGGCGATGATTTGCTGCTAACCGCTTATCTGCATGGCTCCAATGCCACCAACGAATTCGACGCCGGTTTCGTGCATGCCGGGGCGGGCAATGATACCGTTGCCTTCAACGGCATCACCGCACTTGGCACCGGCATTCAGGAAATGTCTGGCGGCACGGGCGATGACCGGCTCAGCTGGACTATAGGCCTGAGCGGGATCACCGACCTGACCGTCGACGGCATCGCGGGCACGATGACCGGAATGGGCCGGGTCTTTTCGCAGTTTAGCGGTTTCGAGACGCTCGATCTGCGCACCTATTCCGGCCATACCGGCAATCTGACTTATACCGGCATCGACGGCGTGGATTCGCTGCTGTTTGAATTCACTACCGCCACTATCGACGGGCGCGGCGGCGACGATAATTTCAGCCTCAACATCGGTTCGGGTGTGGTCAGCGGTGGCGCAGGCAATGACAGCATCACGATTTCCTATCTAAGCACCGGCACGGTTCTGGTGCATGGCGACGGCGGTAATGACCTGATTGCCGGCGGCAGCGGCCAAAGCTCCCTGTATGGCGATGGCGGCAATGACGCGATTTCCACCTACAACTACCGCAGCGTTCTGGACGGTGGCAGCGGCGATGACGTGCTGACGCTTGGCACTTATTCCACAACAGGGGTCGGCCCGGGCCATATCTTCGGCGGTTCTGGGCGCGATATTGCCGTACTCAACTTCGCCAGCATCGCAACCGCCTTCCACGGTTCGCTGGACAAGCCGAACCTGACCCTGAGCGATGGCACCATCCTCACCGGGATCGAGGCGGTGCAGATCACCACCGGCGCGGGCAATGACACGTTGACCGCCTCAAATGACGCCTTGGGCGCGCTCGCAAATATTATCCATTCCGGCGTCGGCAACGATGTGCTGACGGCCTCCGCCAATGGAGCGCTGCTCGATGGCGGCGGTGGCAGCGATAGGCTGATGGGCGCAGGCGGGGCGGATTTGCTGTACGGCAATTCCGACGCTGACACGCTGATGGGCCACAATGGCAATGACACGTTGTATGGCGGTCTTGGCGCGGACGTGCTAACCGGCGGCAACGGCGCCGATCACTTCGCCTATGCCATTATCCAGGATTCGAATCCGCCCTTCGTCCTGCCCGATCTCATCACCGATTTCAGCCACGCTCAGGGCGACCGCATCGATTTCAGCGCGATCGACGCCAATGTCATCACCCCGGGGATCGATCCATTCCTGTTCATTGCAAGCGCGGCGTTTCACCATGTCGCTGGGGAATTGCGGTTTGAGAAGGTCAATCTCGCGGGGACCGCCAATGATCACACGCTGGTAATGGGCGACAACACCGGCGACGGCAACGCCGATTTCACGATCTGGCTCAGCGGACTTCTCATCCTGACGGCGGCCGATTTCGGCCTATAAGGATATATGCGGCGCGGCGCTGGCTTGGCCGAAAGGCATATCGGCAGGCGAAGCGGCGCGCGACAGGCGGGAGCAAGAATAAATTCTGCGCGATGTCGAATCCATGCAAGCTCGGGCGTGCTCGAGTTGCGAAGCGACATTGCTTCAAAACCCCGAAAGGATTTCATCATGTAATATCTCGCCCTGATCTATGCCGCCCCCGCCAATGAGCCGAAATATCGCAGCCCCGGATTCAAGGCGATGATGGATGGCTACAATGCCTTCACCGCCGAACTGAGGGCGCGAGGCGCCTACGTGGCAGGCGATGGACTCCGATGTCTGCTGGGGGGTCGAAGTCAGCGCGGTCCGTTCGGTTGTGAAAGCGCCCTCTGCCCGGAACGCCATGCTATATAAATCAATGGCTTACAGGTGGAGACGGTTCGACCGCAGTCGCGTCCCTCCGCCACCCAAACCATGGATTTTGCTATATTTTCCCTGTTCCGAGGGAATTCTGCGCCTGTTCCGCGGGTTAGGCTCCGCAGTCGGTTTTGGAGACTGTTCCCGTGCCCCGAAAGCGGCCCATTTGCCTGCCCCGTCTCTGCTGCCGTGATGGGCCGTTTCGGTTTGCTTGGGGCCAAGAACAGGGAAATAACAGGGAAAACATGTATTTTCGGTCCATTTTCGAGCCTTGGCGCTACGAATCGTCACGCAATTTCAGGGGGTTAGGGGTGAATTCCCTGCTCGGAAAGAACAGGGAATTGGTTTGTACGCATCAGGGAAATAAATGCATCCGAACAGGGAAAGATCAGATGGAAACAGGGAAGCGCTGTTGTCAGGCGAAAAGCCGCTGCTGCGCATCCCAATCCAGCGGGATTTCAGTGGCGATGAACTTGGCCACGCTGAAGTCCGGCGGCTGGTGCCCGTCGAGGATGGCGAGTTGCAAGCTTGGTGCCAAGAAGGCAAGTGGCAAGCGCAGCCGGATATAGGGTTCGGAGCGCCCGGTGGATGCCGCTAGCTCGGTCAGTGCGGTTCCGGATTTCAATGCCTTGGCCCAGGCCCTGGCTTCGGCCAGAACGCGGATCAGGGTCCGGTCTGGCGCTTGGATGAAAGCGCCTGCGACAATGCGGGTTTCGACACCGCGGCGGCGCAGCGTGATCGGATGGTCGAAGGCGAGGATACCTGAGGCAAGGTTATCAGCATCGACGGAAAAGGCATCAGCCACCTTTTTCGCATCGCGGTGGACCTCAATGTGGTCGCGGTACAGGGTAGCGCGCTTCAGCAGGACAGCGATGACGTCAGGCTCGCGGGTGATGCGGGTGCAAAGGTCATCACCCGCCTTAATGATCCTGGCCACATCGCTGGCATCGGGATTGACCAGGACGGCGTGGAACTCGGTGAGGTGCCGCAGGTGGCTCAAGACGATCCCGCGCAGGGTCGCCTCCAGTTCTGGTGCTGGCAGACGCCAACCGTCAGGATCACTGTGTTCACCGATCAGCCGGTGCGAGATGTAATAGCTGTAGCGCCGCCCGCGGCGTTCGGTATGGGTTGGTGTCAGGAGATCGCCAGTCTCATCCCTGAGCTTGCCCATCAGGCAGCGTGAAGGTGCAGGGTCCTCGCTGCGCCCGCGTGGCCGGGCACCTGTCGACTGCAGCTTAGTTTGCACCGAATCCCAAAGCACCTGATCGATGATCGCCGGGTGCAGTCCCGCATAATCCTTGTCGCGGTGGCGGATGCGACCGAGATAGGTCTTGTTGGTCAAAAGGTAGTGCAACTGGCCACGGCTGAACAGCGAAGGCTCGGTCGGCGCTGTTCCTGATGTTGCTGCTTTCTCCTTGGGTCGTAGTTTGCAGTGCAGCCCCAGCCGTTCGGCTTCGATCTCGACGGTGCGGAGATTGGCGCTGGCGTCATACATCCGGAAGAGCTTTTGGACCACGTCTGCCTCGACAGGATTGATCACCAGTTCCCGCCGCAGCGGATCGGGATGGCGGTCATAGCCGAGCGGCAA
>JANXPK010000449.1 GCA_025357355.1 Rhodobacterales bacterium | reverse complement strand
GTGGCAATCTCACATCTTCAAAAAGCCCATGAACGAAATTTACCCGTTCGCCAAAGCGTTCCTTTGCAATTGCAATGGCCTGACCCGAGGCTTCGACGCAAGTCACGTCATCGAAGTCTTCAAGCAGTCGCCGCGTAAAGTCTCCCTTGTAACTGCCAAGCTCCAACATGCTTCCTGGGCGCCGAAATGGTGTGTAGGCCTGCATCATGTATTTGTGGATGACACCAAAATCGAAGTCATAAGCGTACTTGTGGTCCGGTGTGTCTTCGAATTCCGTATCGTAGTCGCGTGGGTTGATCATTCTTGCCGCCCTTTCGGAATTCTTCCCATGGTGATCATTCTACCTGTTCTTTCGATGGTGGCGAAGCCCATAGTCGAATACAGCGCAAATGCAGCTTGGGCGCGCTCATCCACTTCCAGCGAAAGCCACGCGAATCCAAGCATGTGCGCTTTCTCCACTGCGGCCTGCATCAGGCGACGTGCTACACTGCGGCGCACCAGTCCGGGGTCAACGCTGACGTTGCTGATATAGGCCGTCTTGTGGTCGTCGTCGTTGCAATACATCGCCACCAGCCCGACCAACCGCCGGTCGTTCCAGGCCTCAAATCGTTCTGCCTTGGCCCAGAGTTTTTCGGCATAGTCCGCAAGAACCACACGGTCGCTGAGCGGCGGTGAAAAATGGGCGTCGCAGGCGGTCAGATGGGTGCAGATCTCTGCTGCGCTGGCGCGGTTTGTGGCGTAGACGAAGTCCTTCACAGATGGATCCTTGCCAGGCCAAAGCCTTCCTTGCCAAAGGCATTGCCATTGTAAAGCAGCAGCATTTGCCCGTTGACGACGCAAAGATGCGGATAGCATTGCATGTCCGCATCCCAAGCGCCCGGCGTCCCGGCAAGATCCAGTGCCGCATCGTCCCGCAGCCAGGATCGCAGATCTGGCGATCGGGCATAGCCGACCCGGTAGCCGCGTGTCGGATCGCTTCGAAATCCGTGCATATCGCGGTAGCAAAAGACCATGTGAAATTCACCACCGAAGAAGACGACGCTTGGCAACGCCTGGCATTCATCGGAGCCCAAGACATCAGGCAAAATCTGCATGCCGTCTTCTTTGCCGAAATTCACCCCATCGGCCGAGGTCGCGTGGCCGATCTTGTAGACGCGGTCGGGCGCCGCACCGGGACGTTCGCGCGACCAGCGTTGCCCGAAGATATACCACATGTGAAACTGCGACCCATCGTGCAGGACAAAGCCGTCACCGACCAGAAATGGCTCGTTCAACGTCGGACCCAGAATTGGCCCATTGCCCTGCCGCTCAAAGGTCAATCCGCCATCGCGGCTCACCGCCAGCCCGATCGCCGTATCGACCGACACCGAAACCCGCCGGTTCCAGCCACAGGTATAGCCCCAAACCTCTTCGCCATTGCGGATCACGTTCATTGGAAAAATTCCGTGCTCGTCAAAGCAGCCAAGCCCGCCCAATGGCACCACCGTCTGACTGTTGACGCGAAGAACGTTCTGCAACCGGAGATCCATGTCCACAAAACAGATCCGGCTGCGGAATTTTCCACCCTCGGCATCGACGGAGCGCGACGAAAAATAGATCCTCACGCCGCCGTCGACAATCAAAGTCTGTGGCGATTGCGCATGGCTGACACAGCCATCCGGCAGCGTATGATCTCTCGGATCAAAGATCTTTCCGAGCTTTTCAAGGTGCATCCCGGTCCTCCAGCAGACGGGCGAGGCCAAATCCTTCGCGGCCGACCTGATTGCCAAGATAGGCCATATAGATTTGCCCATCGACCTCGAACACATGGGGATAACTGACCATCTCGGCGTCCCAGCCAGTGGCCCCCGGCACCAACCCGGCAAGCTTATCGTTGCGCTGCCACCGGATCAGGTCGTCGCTGAACGCATAGCCAATCCTATAGCCGCGTTCGTGGTTGCGATAACCTTCACTATGGCGATAGCAAAAGAACATGTGATAGCGCCCGGCGCGAAAGAACACATCGGGACTCGCCTGCGCTTCATCTGCTTCGATCCGCGGCGGAATCAGGTCTTGCCCCACCTTGGTCCAACTCAGCCCGTCCTTGGACGTTGCCATCCGGATGCGGTAGACCGGCTCGGGGCGTCCCTCAACCAGCTTCCATTGCGTTCCGGCGATGTAGAACAGATACCAGCTATCCCCAAACCGACGAATCTTCGGCCCGCTCATCACGAAAGGCTCGTCTTGTGAGTATCCGATAATCGGGCCCGGTCCCAGTCGGGTAAAGGTCTTGCCGTCATCGCTTTCGGCGCAGCCGATGGCCACATTGAAAGGCACGCTTTCACAGCGAGTCCAGCCGCCATAATAGGCGCGAAACTTCGCTCCATGGCGGATGACAGATACCGGGTAGGTTCCGAATTCGTCAAAACAGCCAAGCCCTCCCAATTCAAGAATGGGCCGGTCGGCAACTGCAAGCACTTTGGTCAGATCAGTGCGGTCGAGATCCACATAGGCCGAATAGCTGACATATTGCCCCGCCGCATCGGCAGGGGGGCGGCAGGAAAAGTAAATGCGGACGAAGTCCTCATGCACAATTGCTGACGGCGCCTGCGCGAATTCCTTCAACCAATCTCTGCCCTCGATCAAACGCGGGTCAAACACCTTGCCAAGCTTATGCCAGCGAAACATCAGGCGCCTCTCTGCCCTCGATCAGGTCATAGTCCTCAGCCAAACTCTTTTCGATGCGGTCGGGTGGATTGAACATCATGACATCGATGATGGACAGGCTCGGCTGAAACGCGCTGCCAAATTGCGGGTACTCCGACGTCCGGCTTTTCAAGAATTGCAAGTCAAGCCCGTGAGCGCGAAACTCCGCCGGGTGGTACAGATCCACGCCCCCAATCGGATTGATATAGCGGTCTGCGCCAAGTGATTTGCAAAGGGCCAGAACCCGTTCCGCTCCTTTGCCATGCGTTGGTCCCTCGATCTCAGAGGCCACTAGGATTGGAGTCGCAAGTCCCAAATAGTCGCAACAACGTGTCAAGGCATGTTGGATGAACCGGAACAGGTTTGGGTCCTTGAAATCAAAAATATCGTGCAGAACGGGCATCACCTGCGTGAACAGCGGTGCCTTGCGATAGGCCTGCTCGAACTGGTTGACCATCTTGCGCGCGTCGAACTCTGCGGCAAGCTCGCGTTGACAAATATCCAGAAAGTCCGAGTCCTTTTTCAGCGGAACTGTAAATGTCACCGGCTCATGGCCGCGCAAGAACCGGTTGCGATTGATCCAGCCCTTCTTGGTATATTCTACTGTGTCATAGATGACAAAGCGGTCTACCGCCGCGATCAACTGGAAATATCCGAGGTACGGCAGAAAATACGGCTGCATTATTGCAATCTTCATGCGGTATCGATTCTCCTCCGTACGTCAGACCTGAGCGATAAGATCGAGTATCCGTTGAACCGATGCCGCCTCGAGGTCAGGATAGATCGGCAAGCACAGAATTCGGTCCGCCGCATGGGCTGCCGCCGGCAAGTTGCGACGATCCGACGACGGCAAATCGCGGTACATGGGAAATTCACTGATCAGCGGATAGAAATAGCGCCGCGGATTGACGCCATTGGCCTTCATGTGATCGTAAAGCCGATCTCGCGACATCGGGAAATCTGAATTCACCAGAATCGGAAAATAGGCATAGTTCGGGACTCCCTCGAATACGTTCAGGCATTCAATTCCTTTGACCGGGGCCAGTCCCTTGCGGTACAGCGCATCAATGCTCTCCCGTTTGGCGATCATCGCATCGACATATTTCAGCTGAAGCAGACCAAAGGCGCTGTTGATTTCGCTCATCTTGCCGTTGATGCCGGTCTCGATCACACGAATCTCTCCGTCGTGACCAAAATTCTTTAACCGGTCGATATGCTCTTTCATGGCCAACGTCTGGCAAACAATGGCTCCACCCTCAAAAGTGTTGAAGACTTTGGTCGCATGAAAACTCAGGATGGACAGATCGCCGTAATTCAACACGCTGCCGTTCTGATCACGCACACCAAAGGCATGCGCGGCGTCATAGATCACTTTCAATCCATGCCGCTTGGCGATTTCATCAATTGCGACGGCTGCCGCGGGTTGCCCGTAACAATGCACGGGCATGATTGCGGTTGTGCGATCGGTAATTGCGGCCTCAATCTTGGCCGGGTCAAGATTAAGTGTGTCAGGCTCAATATCGACAAATACCGGCGTGATATTGTTCCACAGCAACGAATGCGCCGTTGCCACGAATGAAAAGGGCGTCGTGATGACCTCGCCCTGTATGCCAAGGGCCTTCAGCGCAACGACCAATGCAATGGTTGCGTTGTTGAACAGGGCGATGTGTTTGACGCCGAGAAAGGCCACCAATTCCCGCTCAAGCTGGGCATGGCACGGTCCGCCATTGGTCAGGATGTGGCTGGTCCAGATCCGTTCCAGGTAAGGCAAAAACTCCCCCAGCGGCGGCATGCTTGGGCGGGTTACGTTGATGACTTCCTTGGTCTCGTTCGACATCTGGGACAAATTCCGAGCGCTGCGAAGTCAGGCTCTTTTGGGTTACGGTCTTTTGTCACTTATCACTTGGAAGAGCGGCTGACATCAAGCCGAAAGGGCCATCTTCCCCAAGCGGCGGGTCTCACCGTGCGCGACGCAGGACCATGGCAGCAAACTGGTTCCTGTGCTAGTTGTCCGTGCCAGAGGCCCGAGCGCCGAATTGCAGATCATGCAGCCGGCGGAATGTCCCGTCCTCGCGCAGCAGTTGGGCCGGGGGGGCATGTTGCACCACGCGCCCACCGTCGATGACCACGATCTTGTCGGCATTCATCACCGTGGACAGCCGGTGCGCGATCACGATGGTGGTGCGGCCCGCCGCCAGCCGCTCCAGCGCCTGTTGCACCAGCGCCTCGGACTGGCTGTCCAGCGCCGATGTCGCTTCGTCCAGCAGCAGGATCGGGCTGTCGCGCAGGATGGCGCGGGCGATGGCCAGACGCTGACGCTGCCCGCCCGACAGATTGCCGCCATTCTCGCCAATCGGGGTGTGGTAGCCCTGCGGCATCTTTTCGATGAAATCATGGGCGTTGGCGGCACGGGCGGCGGCGATGATCTGGTCCTCGGTCGCATCGGCGCGGCCAAGGCCGATATTGTGCAGCACGGTGCCGGAAAACAGGAACGTGTCCTGCCCG
>JANXPK010000418.1 GCA_025357355.1 Rhodobacterales bacterium | reverse complement strand
GCAACGACGGAATGTCCGGCGATTTCAGCACCGAAAACGCCGCTTCCTGATGCGGATGTCGGTGCATCTTGATCCCTGCGCCCTTGATCGCGCCGACCAACGCGTCCGCCAGACGCGCCGTCCGCGGCTGAGTTTCGGTACGGGCCATGTCCATCAGCACCTGAACCACCACGTCATCCTGCTGTTGCAGATCGACGCCCGCCAAAAGGTCATCTCGATTATGCCGCTCTGCCAATGTCGCAGAGGCTTTGTCGCTGGCAGCATCGGCCAGCGTATAGATCGTCGCCCCCACCGCCTCGCCCTCGGCCAGGGCGTCCGCATGCAGCGCTAGAAACACCTGCGCCCTGGCCTCGTGGGCAATCGAAATGCGGGTTTCCAGCGGCACAAACACATCCTCTTCCCGCGTCAGTACCACCTTGAAGCCGCCGTCGCGCAGCAGCACCTCTTTCAGTTCGCGGGCAAAGACCATCATCAGCTTGGCCTCGCTGGTGCCGTCACGCTCGGCACCGGGGTCGATGCCACCGTGGCCGGGGTCCAGCACCACCACCAATGGACCTGTGCCTCGTGGTGGCACCGGCGTCAGCGCGGCAGGCTTGGGCAAGGCCCAGCCCGCAGGCTCAGGCTCCGCCGCTTTGGCCGCGAAATCGGCTTGTGTCGCCGGGGTCAGCACCAGATGCACCGCCGCGCCGCCCGTCGTTTTCATCTCGGCCTGCGCCACCTGCAACGGCCCCGCCAGGTCCATCACCAGCCGTGACCATCCCGGCCGGAACACTCCCGCCCGCATGCCGGTGATCAGCTTGCTGGTTCGCACCATGCTGTCGAGCCCGGTCCAGTCAACCTCGCGAAAATCCAGCACCAGCCGCGGCGGCTGGTCCAAAACCCGCACCCGCCAGGGCACCGGCTGGCTGATCGCCAGACTGATATCCACCCCGCCGCCCTGATCGCTGACATGCGAAGCCTTGGGGTCGAGATGCGCCAGTGCCGTCAGATCCTGCGCAGACGCCCCCAAGGCCCCTGCCAGCACCATCACCACCACCCAACACCACTGCAACATCATCGGCCCCTAAATATCCCCGCCAGAGGCCCCGGCCCCGACGCCACGCTGCCCCATGTAAGCCTGCAGCCGCGCCAAGCCCTCCAAAATGTCTGCCGTCGCCCTGGCATAGGAAAACCGCAAAGTTCGCGCGCCGCGCACCGGATCAAAGTCAAGCCCCGGCGTCACAGCCACCCCCGTCTCGCGCAACAGTTCTGCCGCGAAATCAACGCTGTTGCCAGTCAGATCGCCCACTTCGGCATAGATGTAGAACGCTCCATCCGGCGGCGCGATCTTGTGGAACCCGGCTTTCGGCAACCCCTCCAACATCAACCGGCGGTTTTCGGCATAGGTCGCCCGGTTGGCCTCCAGTTCGTCCACGCAATCGAGCGCCGCCAACGCCACGACCTGCGCGGCATGGGGAGCGCAGATAAACAGGTGCTGCGCCAGCCGCTCCAGCGTCCGCACGTGGTCTTCCGGCACCACCATCCAGCCCACGCGCCACCCCGTCATGCTGAAATACTTGGAGAACGAGTTCACCACATAGACGTCGTCACTGATTTCCAGTGCCGAAACCGCCCGC
>JANXPK010000412.1 GCA_025357355.1 Rhodobacterales bacterium | reverse complement strand
GGACTCGCTGATCGGCGGGACCGGGACAGATACAGCGGACTATTCGGCCTCGTCGGCAGGCGTGACGGTCAATCTGGCCACCGGTCTGGGCTCGGGCGGCGATGCGGCGGGCGATACGCTGAGCGGGATCGAGAACCTGACCGGGTCCGCCTTCAACGACGTGCTGACCGGCGATGCCGGGGCCAATGTGCTGGATGGCGGCGCCGGGAACGATACCCTGGCCGGCGGCAACGGCAATGACGTACTTTTTGGCGGCACTGGCAATGACCAGCTGTCTGGCGGTCTGGGCGACGACACGGTCTATGGCGGCGCGGGCGACGATCACTTCGCGGCAGAAACCGGACACGACGCACTTTACGGCGGCGACGGTGCGGATACCTTTGCCGGAGGACTAGACGAAACTGTCGATGGCGGCACCGGCAATGACCTTCTGGACCTGTCCGCCTGGGGCTGGTCGCTGACAAACATCATCTACGACCCGCTGAACCACCAAGACGGCACAGTCCAGTTCCTCGATGCATCCGGCCATGTCATTGGGTCGATGACCTTTGCCAACATCGAAAAAGTATTGCCATGCTTCACCCCGGGAACGCATATCCTGACCGACCGCGGCGAAGTTGCTGTCGAGGGTCTGCGCCCCGGTGACGTAGTGGAGACGCTGGACCACGGTGCGCAACCTTTGCGTTGGGTCGGCAGCCGGAGCCTGAGCATCGCCGATCTGATTGTGCAGCCAGCGCTGCGGCCCGTGCGGATCAGGGCAGGCGCCCTCGGCAAAAGCCTACCAACGCGCGATATGATGGTATCACCACAGCACAGAATGTTGCTGGACGGTGCGCGAGCAGAAATGCTCTTCGGCGAGGCTGAAGTATTGGTGGCAGCGACGCACCTGACCGCGTTGCCAGACGTGGAGCAGGTATTGCCCTATGGCGTGACCTATATCCATCTGCTGTTCGAATCCCATGAGCTGATCCAGGCCGACGGTGCCTGGACCGAAAGCTTCCAACCCGCCGACCGAACCCTGAGCAATATGGACGACGACCAGCGTCGCGAGATCGAGGCATTGTTCCCCGAATTGTCGGACGGAGAGATCAGTTGCCCGGCCGCTCGCTTGACCCTGAAAGGCCATGAGGCCCGGGTGCTGCTAGAGGCTCGGGAGAGATACTGAGCTACCCCCCGAAAATCGGACAGTGACGAAAGCTACGATCTGACGTCTTCTGATCTCCGGGAACGAGGAGAACAGAGATGTCGAAACGCAGGAACCATGACCCAGCGTTCAAGGCAGGGGTGGCGTCGAAGACGCTGAAGGGCGAGCGCACCATGTCGGAGCTGGCGACCGCCTATGAGGCCCATCCGACGATAGTCTATTAATGGAAGAAGGCGCTGCTGGAAGGGGCTGCCGGCATATTTGAACGCGGCGGCAAGGCGGCCGTGGCTGCAGAGATTGCCGAGGACACGGTTCGCGATCTGCATGCCAAGATCACAGAACTGGCCGGCGCCAACGATTTTTTGTCACGAAAGCACAAGTCTTGGACCGGGAAGTGAGGCGGGGCATGATCGAACAGAACCATCCCAAGCTCTCGGTCGAGGCGCAATGTCATCCTGCGCACACTTGCGTCGTCGTGGGGACACCTAAGCAACGGATCAAACCACGAAGCCAAAGGCTGCACGAGCAATGAATCGAAAATCGACTGCGGTGAAACGCGCCTTTGTCTCGCCGTTCTATCGAGGGGCGATCCTGGCCATGTTCCTGTCGGGGCTTGGGACATCGATCGCAACGCCACAGGTCGTGCTATTCCTTGTGCGCGATCTGGGGGCGTCACTGCCTCTGGCGGCGCTATTCTATCTGACCGGACTGTCGGCGCCGGTTGCAGGCTTCCTGGTGGGCCGCCAGTCCGATCGGACCGGGCGGCGCATGGGTTTGTTCAAGTTCTGCGTTACTGCTGGTTTCCTTGGCTGGGCGGGTATGGCGGTGTCGACGCAGGTCTGGCAACCCTTCGTCATCAACGCGTTCGTCATGGCCTTTGCGGCGGCGTCCGCGTCCCAGCTCTTCGCGGCACTGCATGATGCGCAGGTCAAGGATCAAGATCCGACCAATGACACAGTGACCGCCATCGTGCGTATGGCACTTACGGCCGGATGGGTGATCGGGCCGGTGCTGGGCGCGTGGATTGCTGCGGCTACCAGCCTCCGCATTGCGTTTTGGGTAACGGCTGCGACGTTTCTGGCGCAGGTCCTTCCGCTGATCGGACATGCCGATTTCCCCAATACCGTTGCTGGAGAACGGCCGGTGGCACCTCGGCTATCGCTGTCTGCCCTATTGCCGCTTTTGACCTTTACGTTGCTGTTCGTCTTGATCTATGTCGGCGAGCCGATCAAATACGGTTTTTTGCCAATCCACATGGACGAGAACCTCGGTATGAGTCCCGCCATGCGTGGCACCGTGATCGGAATCCAGCCGCTGGTCGAGTTGCTTCTGATGCCGTTTGCGGTTCCCCTGGCCCGGCGGATCGGGGCGCTTCCGGCAATGGCTTTCGCCGCCGCTTTGGCCGTCTGCGCAAACATCTGCTTTGGATTCTGGCCTTCGGCCACCGGCATGTTCGTGGGGCAAATTCTGATGGGTGGCGTTTGGGGGATCGTGTTTGTGCTTGGCATCCTGGTCGCCCAGAGGCGGCTGCCAATTGCGGTCGCCACAGCATCGGCGATCTTCTTGAATTCGCCACCCCTGGGGAGCGCATTGGGTGGGGTTACGGGTGGACTCGGAGTCGCCGTGCTGGGCCTGCCCGCAGTATACGTCCTTCCGGCGGCGTTCGCGGCTGCGTCGGCGCTGGGCTTGGTTGCTTTGGCAAGGAGGGACCGCATGGTACTTTGACAATGCCGTTCGCTTGGCGCCTGAGTGCGGCTCGGAATGCAGACCCTGCCCGATCTCGAGAAGGTGTGCCTGATCTCAGTGGCAACTGTCGCCAGCGAAGCCGGCTAGCCCTTGACCCGAGTGCGAAACGAAATCGACCTGTGGCGAGTTGCATGGCATCTGCGGGGACGCGCAGTTACGCTGCCACGATGACCTCATCGGGGAGAAGGTGAATGCGGACCAACTGGGCCGGGAACCACGTGTATCGGGCAAGCGCCCTGCGGCACCCAAAAACTGTTTCAGACGTGCAGGAGGTCATCAGCGCGACGCGGAATATCCGCGTTCTGGGAGCGCGACATAGCTTCAACGATATTGCCGACACCAATGGCATTCAGCTGTCGCTCGCGGACCTTGCCCGTGTCATCTCGATTGACCACGACCGACACCGGGTAATCGTCGACGGTGGCATTCGCTATGGCGAGCTTGCTCCGGTGCTGCATCAAAGCGGATGGGCACTCGCCAATCTCGCATCCCTTCCACACATCACCGTCGCAGGAGCGGTCGTTACGGCGACACACGGCTCAGGTTCGAGCATCGGCAACCTGGCGACTGCGGTCGCGGCAATGGATATCGTGACGGCAATCGGTGATGTTGCGACCCTGTCACGGGACGCCGATGCCGAGATTTTCAACGGTGCCGTGGTCAATCTCGGGGCTATCGGCGCGATCGTCAGCCTCACGCTTGACATCGAGCGCAGCTACCAGGTCAGTCAAAACGTCTATACCGGCCTGTCCCTCGAAGTACTTGCGAACGAATTCGAAGCTATCTTTGCCGCCGGGACCAGCGTGAGTGTCTTTACAGACTGGTGCGGAGACTTGGCACAGGCCGTCTGGGTGAAAGACCGGCTCCGGGAACCTCGGACGACCGCCTTTCCAGGAGCCGAGCTTTTCGGTGCCCCGATGGCCAGCCAACCGATGCATCCGCTGCCGGGAGGGCCCGCCGAGAATTGCACCGAACAAATGGGGGTCGCCGGACCGTGGCACGAGCGGCTGCCGCATTTCCGGCTGGACTTCACACCGAGCAAAGGTGAAGAAATCCAAGCCGAATTCTTCATGCCGCGCGAAGAGGCGCGAGGTGCGGTCGCCGTCAAGCGTCAACATGGGGAGAGGCTGGCGCCCATGCTGCTTGCCTCTGAGGTTCGCACGGTGGCCGCCGACTCACTTTGGCTCAGCCCCAGCCGGGGGCAGCCCTACTTCGGAATTCACTTCACGTTTCGGAGGAACTGGGAAGCGTTACAGGCCGTCCTGCCACAACTCGAAGCCGACCTCGGACGACTTGGCGCTGTTCCGCATTGGGCGAAGGTGACAACGATGGCACCGGGAGTGATCGCGGCGCGGATGCCGCGGCTGGCAGACTTCCGTGAATTGGTCAAGGCTTACGATCCTGCGGGCAAATTTCGCAATGACCTCGTTGATCGTATCGTGTTCGGTGGCGGCTGAAAGGCGCCATCGGATGTAGAAAGTCAAAACCACCTCGAACGGGAGGAGCGGCCACCTGGCCTCGGTCCCGCGCGTCAAAGCGCCCCCTCCCGCTACTTCAAGTCGTGCCTCGAGAGCAGCCGCTTGGCGAATGCACTGAAAGGTAAGGCGGGCGTTTTTGCGTTATGCTTTCGTAAGACATGGCGGCCCCTTTCCCCGCCAGCCTCAGTCGACAAGCACGATTTCGGCCGTTCCGAGGGCCGAGAAGCGGTTCATCAATGCGTTTTGCGTTTAGTCTGGTGCTTACCCTGCGGCCTTGAGGAAGTTCCAGCATTCGTCTGGGGAGAAGAGGTT
>JANXPK010000321.1 GCA_025357355.1 Rhodobacterales bacterium | reverse complement strand
ACCGGCGCCTCCACCCCGTCCGGCTCTGGCCCCTGCCCGACCACCAGCACCTCCTCCCGAATGATCCGCGCGATCAACGCACAATCCTCGACCGAGAACGTCAGCGGCACCCGCATGTCGACCAGCCCGGCCAATATGCGGTCCGTCTGCGGCAGCTCCTGCGGTTCAGCGTAACCCCAATGTTGATGGCGCGAGGTAAAGGCGACCGGCTGATCGGCACCGAACCACTTCAACTCCACTCCACGGCTGAAAGTCCGGGTCAGGAACGCCCCGATGCGCGCCCTGGACCAACCCGGCAGCAGGAACTGGAACGACGACCCCACGAACCGCTCGGCGTCCGGCCTTGCGACCAGCCGCAGCCCCGGAACCCCGGCAAGCCCCGCCTCCAGCGCCCGGTAGCGTGCCTCCCACCGGGCAACCCGCTCGCCCAGAATCCGCAACTGAGGCCGCAGAATCGCCGCCCGCAAATTGTCCATCCGGCCAGAAACGTTGGGCGTGACCAGCCGCGCCGCCTCGAATGCCTCCGCAGGTGGCGCGGCGGAATGCATCCCGTACAGCATGTAGGAACCCGACAGCAGGATCGCCCGCGCCATCACCTGCGGGTCGTCCGACACCAGCAACCCGCCTTCACCGGAGTTGACATGCTTGTAAGTCTGCATCGAATAGCAGCCGACCAGCCCATGCCGCCCTGACGGCACGCCATCCCACGTGGCCCCCATCGTATGGGCGCAATCCTCGATCACCCGCACCCCCAGCTGCCCGCACAGCGCCATCAGGGCGCCCATGTCGCAGACATGCCCGCGCATATGCGACAGCATCAGCACCCGCGCGCCGGTGGTTTGCGCCTTGCCCGCAAGGTCTGCGAAATCGAGCACCAGATCCTCGGTCACCTCGACGAATACCGGCCTTGCCCCCAGTGAAGCAATAGCACCCGGCACCGGGGCGAGGGTAAAGGCGTTGGTCAGCACCGGCTCATCCGCCTGCACCCCCACGGCCCGCAAGGCGCAGCCCAGTGCGTAGCCGCCCGAAGCCACGGCCAGACAGTACCGCGCCCCGGTCAGAGCAGCGAACTCCTCTTCCAGCAGCACGGTTTCGGCCACTTCACCGGGTGCGGTGTTGTAGCGGTGCAACCGCCCGTGGCGCATCACCGCGATTGCCGCCGCAATGCCCGCCTCGGGGATCGGCTCTTGCTGGGTGAAACTGCCGGTGAACCGTTCGCTCATCTTGGCGGTCTCCTGACCAGAACCAGATAAAGTCCCAAGGTCAGCATCAGCCCGGCCGAGGCGATGAAGAAGCCCACGGAGGGCGACTGCAGCGGGGCGCCGGGGCGCATGAAATAGCCAAAGACCTGCGCAAAGAACACCGTTCCCGCCAATTGCGCCACGTTCAGGATGGCCGACATGCCGCCCTGCAGCTCGCCCTGCGCATTCTCTGGCACCGACTTTGACATCAGGGCGGACAGCATCGGATAGATGAACCCCTCGGGCGTATGGATGATCATCAGCATCACCACTGTCGCAAGCCCACCGGCCAGCCCGTAGCCGCAGGCGGCCACCATGGCCGCGACAAAGCCCACGAGCGCCACCCGATGCTCGCCGAACCGCATGACCAGCGGCCCGGTCAGCCCGCCCTGGGCCGCCGCCATGCACAGACCGAAGATCGCCAGTGTCAGGCCGACCATGCTCGACGACCAGCCGAACCGCGCCATGCCCCAGAACGGCCAGATCGCCGGGTAGACCGAGGAGAAGAAGAAGAACGCGAACAGAACCACGCACATGGGCAGCACGCCGTGGTAGCTTTGAAACACCTTGAAGGCGCCAAAGGGGTTGGCGCGCCACAGTTCGAACTTGCGCCGGTGGGCGGGGTCCAGCGACTCGGGCAGCACGAACCAGCCGTAGATCAGGTTCAGCACCGAAATCCCCGCCGCCACAAAGAACGGCACCCGCGGGCCCAAGTCGCCCAAAGGACCACCGATCGCCGGGCCCAGCACGAAGCCCAGGCCGAACACCGACCCCATCATGCCATAGGACCGTGCCCGGTCCTCGGGGGCGGTGATGTCGGCGATATAGGCGTTGGCGATGATCCACGATGCGCCGCACACCCCGGAAATGGCGCGGCCAAGAAACAGCCAGGCCAGGGTGGGGGCAAATCCCTGCAAGAGATAGTCGAGAAACAGGCCAAGGATC
>JANXPK010000298.1 GCA_025357355.1 Rhodobacterales bacterium | reverse complement strand
GGCGGCGATCATCCGCATCGGCAGGTCGGCGATCTGGTCCTCGGGGTAAAACCACGGGCCGCGCGGCAACTCGCCCGCCAACCACGCCTTGAGCTTGTCGACGCCGTAACCCTTCTCGGCAGAGATCATGAAGGTCTCGGCAAAGGGGAAGGCCTCGTTCAGCTTCTGCGCCAGACCCAGCAGCACCTCGGATTTCACCCGGTCGATCTTGTTGATGGCGAGCGCCACTTTCTGGCCCTGCGGGATGCGGTCCTTCATGGCGTCGATGATGGCGGCAGTACCCTCGGTCAGGCCGCGGTGGGCCTCGACCAGCAGCACGATCAGATCTGCATCGGCAGCGCCCCCCCAGGCAGCGGCGACCATGGCGCGGTCCAGACGGCGGCGGGGTTTGAAAAGACCCGGCGTGTCGACGAACACGATCTGCGCCTGCCCCGCCATCGCCACGCCGCGGATGCGGGTGCGGGTGGTCTGGACCTTGTGGGTGACGATGGAAACCTTGGCCCCGACCATACGGTTCAGCAGCGTCGATTTCCCGGCATTGGGCTCGCCGATCAGTGCCACAAATCCGGCGCGGGTTTCGGGGCCGCCAGCGGGCATGGTTTCGGGCAGCGGTTCAGTCATTCCTGGTCTCCATCCGCGCCAGAAGCAGGCGCGCTGCCTGTTGTTCGGCGATCCGCTTGGCTCCGGCGCGTGCAACCTCGACCTCGCCATTGTCGAGCGTTACCTGCACGGTAAAGACCGGCTGGTGATCCGGCCCCTCACGCGAGGCCTCGATATAGACCGGGGGCGCCATGCCGCGGGCCTGGGCCCATTCCTGCAAGCTGGTCTTGGCGTCACGGGCATCGGCATCAACGGCGCCGATGCGGGCGCCCCACAACCGCAGCACCACGTCGCGCGCGGCCGCGAAGCCGCCGTCCAGATAGACGGCGGCAATCACCGCCTCAAGCGCGTCACCCAAGAGCGCCTCTTTCCGGCGCCCGCCCGACATCATCTCGGAGCGACCAAGCTTCATCACATCGCCCAGGCCCAGATCGCGCGCGACGTCGGCGCAAGTCTCTTTGCGGACCAGCGCGTTGAAGCGGGGGGCCAACTGGCCTTCGGCGGCGGTCTTGTCTGCCCCGAGCAGCGCCTCAGCCATCACCAGACCCAGCACGCGGTCCCCCAGAAACTCCAGCCGCTGGTTGTCGGCCCTTGTG
>JANXPK010000282.1 GCA_025357355.1 Rhodobacterales bacterium | reverse complement strand
CTATCAAACCGCCAGCGACTACCTCGCCGCCCCGCGCAAACAAGTCCTGTTGTTCGGCATGTCCGGCCTTGGCAAAACCACCCTCGCCAACCTGCTGCGGGGGGCCAAGTGGTTCCACTACTCGGTCGATTACCGCATCGGCACCCGCTACATGGGCGAATACATCGCCGACAACTTCAAGCGCGAGGCGATGAAAGTGCCGCTGCTGGCCGAGCTTTTGATGACCGATAGTGTCTACATCGCCTCCAACATCACCTTCGACAATCTCGCCCCGCTGTCGACTTATCTCGGCAAGCCCGGCGATCCGGCCAAGGGCGGCGTGCCCTTTGCCGAATATCAACGGCGTCAGGAACAACACCGCGCCGCCGAAATAGCCGCCATGCTCGACACCACCCGCTTCATCGACCGGGCGCAGGACCTCTATGGCTATGCCAACTTCGTCTGCGACACCTCCGGCTCGATCTGCGAGGTGGTCGAGGCCGCCGACCCGCACGATCCGGTGATGACCGAACTCGCACAACATCTGCTTCTGGTCTGGATCAAGGGCTCGGACACCCACAAGGCCGAACTTGCCCGCCGTTTCGACCGCGCGCCGAAGCCGATCTATTACCGCCCCGCTGTTCTGACCGCGCTTTGGGCCGAATTCACCGGGGGGCGGCCCGATGCCCCCGTCGATCCCGATGCCTTCCTGCGCTTTGGCTATGCCCGCCAGCTGGAAAGCCGCCAGCCGCGCTATGCCGCGATGGCCAACTGGGGCGTCACCGTCACCGCCGAAGAGGTGGCCGCGGTTCACGATCCCGCAGGCTTTGACGACCTGATCGCCGCCGCCCTTGATCGCCGCAACGCGCAAGCCTAACTACAGCGTTCCGGAGGAAACCCATGCCCATCACCCTGCCCACCAACCTGCCCGCCTATGACGTTCTGCGGAACGAAGGCGTCATGGTGATGTCGCCGGACCGCGCCGCCCATCAGGACATCCGCCCGCTGCGCATTGCGCTGCTGAACCTGATGCCCAAGAAGATCCAGACCGAAAACCAGTTCGCCCGCCTGATCGGCGCCACCCCATTGCAGATCGACCTGTCGCTGATCCGCATGACCGAACATCAGACCAAGAACACCGCCGCCGAGCATATGGAAACCTTCTACCGCCCCTTTGCCGAGGTCGCGGCCTCGGACGAGAAATTCGACGGGCTGATCATCACCGGCGCGCCGATCGAACATCTGGCCTTCGAAGAGGTGACCTATTGGCGCGAACTGGTGCAGGTGATGGACTGGACCCAGACCCACGTCCAATCGACGTTTGGCGTGTGCTGGGGCGGCATGGCGATGATCAACCATTTCCACGGCGTGCAGAAACACCTGCTGCCGCACAAGGCCTTTGGCTGCTTTCCGATCGAAAACCGCTCCCCCAGATCGCCCTATCTGCGCGGCTTTGCCGATGAACTGGTGATCCCGGTCAGCCGCTGGACCGAGATGCGGCAAGCCGAGGTCGACGCCGCCGCCGGTCTGCGCACGCTTCTCGGCTCGGATGAAACCGGCCCCTGCCTGATCGAGGATGCCGGTCACCGCGCGCTCTACATCTTCAACCATTTCGAATATGACGACGAGACGCTGAAGCAGGAATACGACCGCGATATTGCCAACGGCACGCCGATCAATGTGCCGATGAACTACTATCCGGACGACGATCCCGCCAGCAAACCCTTGAATCGCTGGCGCAGCCACGCCCACCTTATGTATGGCAACTGGATCAACGAGATTTATCAGTCTACCCCCTATGACCTTCACGATATTGGTCGTTAGCCTCGTCCTACTCGCCGCCGTGGCGCTTGCTCTGGCGCTGATAACCGATGCCCTTTCGGCGCGGCGCGAGGCAGCGGTGGTCAGCGCCTTCCCACCCATCGGCCAGATCGTGCAGGTGAACGGCAGCGCGGTGCACGCCCTGGTCAAGGGCGCGGGCCCCGACATCGTGCTGATCCACGGCGCGTCGGGCAACCTGCGCGACCTTCTGCCGCTGATCGACCTTCTGGCCCCGCACTTCCGCGTCACGGCCTTTGACCGCCCCGGTCTAGGTTGGTCCGACCCCATTCCGAACAGCGCCAACCTTGCCGCCCAGTCGGCACAACTGGCCGCGGCGGCACGCCAACTTGGCATCACCAACCCGATCTTGCTGGGCCAAAGCTATGGTGGCTCTGTCGCCCTCGCCTGGGCGCTGCATGCCCCGCTTGCCCCCCGCGCCCTGGTCCTCGTTTCGGCCCCGTCGCTGCCCTGGCCCGGCCATCTCGACATCTGGTACCGCATCACCAACACTTGGGCCGGCCGCACCTTCGTGATCCCGCTTGCCTGCGCCTTTGTGCCTGCATCCTATATCAACGCCATCATCACCGACATCTTCACCCCCGACCCCGAACCACCCGAGTACCGCGCCTATGTCGGCGCCGGTCTGGCGCTCAGCCGCAGCGCCTTGCGGGCCAACTGCGACCAGATCAACGGACTTCACGCCCAGATCGTCGCCCAAGCCAGACTTTACCCGACCCTGACTTTGCCGATCGAGCTTATTCACGGCGACGCCGACACCATCGTGCCGCTCAGCTACCACTCGCAGCCGCTCGCGGCGCTGCTGCCCGATGCCGTGCTGACAGTTCTGCCCGGCGCCGGCCACATGCCCCACCATCACTTCCCTGACGTGGTATTGGCCGCCATCCACCGCGCTGCCGCACGCAGCCAATTGCGTTAGCAGCGCCTTGCGCCATACTGGCCCCGCAATCAAGGAGACGCCCATGGACCTGCCCTTCGACGGCGCCATAAGCCGGTATTTCAAGAACGACGCCCCCAAGGACGTCCGCCGCTCCATCGAAAAGCGCACCAAGGACCAGATCATGTCGCCCGCTTACCCCTACCGCGAAGAGATGAAGCACAAGGAGTACGACGCGCGCATGACGGTGCTGCAACTGCAACTCGTCCGGATGCAGGTCGACATCAAGGCGACGGGCAAACGTCTGATCTGTGTGTTCGAAGGCCGCGATGCGGCGGGCAAGGGCGGCACCATCGACGCCTTGCGCGAAAACCTCAACCCGCGCGGCGCGACTGTCGTGGCGCTCGCCAAACCCAACGAACGCGAACGCGCCGAATGGTACTTTCAGCGCTACATCGACTGGCTGCCGATCCTGGGCGAAATCGCCATCTTCGACCGCTCGTGGTACAACCGTGCCATTGTCGAGAAAGTCTTCGGCTTTTGCGCCGACGATCAGCGCAACCGCTTTTTCCGCCAGTTGCCCGATTTCGAGAAAATGGTGGCGGAAGAAGGCATCATCCTGATCAAGTTCTGGCTCGAGGTCGACCGCGCCGAACAATTGAAGCGCTTTCTCGACCGTGAACAGGATCCGTTGAAACAGTGGAAACTGTCGCAGATCGACATCGACGGCCTGTCCAGGTGGAAAGATTATTCTGCTGCCATCAATGAAACGATGGAAAAGTCGAACTTCCCCTATGCGCCCTGGACCATGATCCTTTCGGACGACAAACTGCGCGCCCGGATCGCCGCG
>JANXPK010000245.1 GCA_025357355.1 Rhodobacterales bacterium | reverse complement strand
TGGCTGATCTGGCAGAATTTCGTCGATGTGGTGACGACGCACAACTACCTGCTGCTGCTGGCCTATTTCAATTCCAGCGTGATCACGGTCGGGGCGGTCGCCTTCCTGATCCTGTTCGGCGCCATGGTGGGCTACATCGTGCAGCGGCGTGACAGTGGCTGGAACAAGGTCATCTATGGTTGCGTGCTCGCCGGATTGATCATTCCGCCCGCCGTGGTGCCGACGATCTGGGTGCTGCAGGGGCTGCATTTGTTCAAGACGCTGTATGGCATGGTGTTCATTCAGGTGGCCTACGGGCTGGCGTTTTCGGTTCTGCTCTTCCGCAGCTTCATCGCCACGATCCCGCGCGATCTGGACGAGGCTGCGCGGATCGACGGGGCAAGGCCGTTGCAGATCTTCTTCCGGGTGATTCTGCCGTTGTTGAAACCGGTGACGGTGACGCTGGTGGTGGTGCAATCCATCGCGATCTTCAACGACTTCACCAACCCGCTGTATTACCTGCCGGGCAAGCAGAACGTCACAGTGCAGCTGACGCTTTTCAACTTTCAAAGCCAGTTCCAGTCCCAGTTCAACCTTTTGTTCATGGACATCCTGCTGGTGACCATTCCGCCGCTGATCGTGTTCATCTTCTTCAACCGCCAGATTGTGGCCGGCATGACCGCTGGCGCTGTGAAAGGGTAAGGCATGGCCGAAGTGGTCCTGAAGGGCATCCGCAAAAGTTTTGGTGCCGTCGACGTGATCAAGGGCATCGACCTGACGATCAGGGACGGCGAGTTTTGCGTGTTTGTCGGCCCGTCAGGCTGCGGCAAGTCCACGTTGCTGCGCATCATCGCCGGGCTGGAGACCTCGACCGAGGGCGAACTTTACATCGACGGCCGCGAGGTCAGTCAGGCCGAGCCGTCGGAACGCAGCATTGCGATGGTGTTTCAGAGTTACGCGCTCTACCCGCATCTGACGGTGCGGCAGAACATCGGCTTTGGCCTCAGCCTCGCTCGCCGCCCCAAGGCCGAGATCGAGGCCATCGTGCAGGCGACGGCGGCGACGCTGCAACTGGAAAGCCTGCTCGATCGCAAGCCCAAGGAATTATCCGGCGGCCAACGTCAGCGCGTCGCCATCGGCCGTTCCATCGTGCGCAACCCCAAGGTCTTTCTGTTCGACGAGCCCCTGTCCAACCTTGACGCCGCCCTGCGCGGTCAGATGCGGATCGAGATCACCGATCTGCATGCCAAACTGGCTGTGACCATGATCTATGTGACCCATGATCAGGTCGAGGCGATGACGATGGCGGACCGCATCGTGGTGCTGAACGCGGGGCGGATCGAGCAGGTCGGCACGCCGATGGAGTTGTACAACGCCCCCGCGACCCCGTTTGTGGCCGGTTTCATCGGCAGCCCGAAGATGAACCTTTTTCCCGGCGACCTGGTCGGTGAGCCTGGTTGCGCGACCTTTGGCATTCGGCCGGAGCATGTGGTTCTGGGCAATCAGGGTCGCTGGAAGGGCCGGGTCCGGCATGTCGAACATCTGGGGGCGGACGCGATCATTCACCTTGACGTGCCGGACCTTGGCAGCCTGGTCGCGCGTACCGTTGGCGACACCGATCTGGTTCCCGGTGCAGAGGTTTGGGCCAGCCCGAAGCCAGGAAAAGAGCACCGGTATGGAGGGGGATGACGGTCTTTCGGGGTTTTCACCTTTGTGGTCCGATCCTCGGACCACATGCTTTATCCTTATATATCTTATAGATAGATTTTTCTGTTAACCGTATGGAAAGGTGACTGCGAAGGGTTCTCAATTTGGTCTTGGGTCGGCTGAACGGCATTTCGCAAGGACGGGTGAAAGGCGTCTGCAGCACAATTCCTGTTCGCAAATGACATTCCTCGGCTATACAGAGGTTTGGCTTTCACGAAAATCGAGGATCAGAGCAGCAAGATAATTGACCGACGCCGGGCGCAACGTCACCCAAGACAGCAAATTACACGGCCGGGCATCCCGCCCGGCACACAACGGAGGAGGAGAAACGCATGTTGAGACGTTCATTTCTGGGAACTGTCGCGGTTCTGGGCCTAAGCGTCGGCTTGGCCGCGCCGGTCAATGCCAAGACCTTCTACTGGATCTCGCACGGCGGTCCCGCCGACCCGGTCTGGACCTATTTCCTGCAAGGTGCTGAATCCTGGGCCAAGGAAACCGGCAACACCGTCAAGACCTCTTTCTATTCTGGCGACGTGCCGTCCCAGCAAGAGGCGGTTCGTGCGGCGATTGCGGCCAAGGCCGACGGCATCTGCTCGACCAGCCCTGATCCGGGCTCGATGGTCGATGTGGTGAAAGAGGCGCGCGCGGCAGGCATTCCGATTGTCAACTTCAACACGCCTGATTCCGCGCCAAACTGGAACGCCTATGTCGGCGGCGACCTCATCCATGTGGGCCATGCCTGGGCGCAATATCTGGTTGACCACAAGATGGTGAAATCGGGTGACTTCGTTTGGATGCCGGTCGAAGTGCCGGGCGCTTCGTATGGGGTCGAAGAAGAGAAGGGCATCGCCGAGGTCTTCAAGCCCCTGAACATCACCTGGGAAGTCACTGAATCGACGCTGGATCAGGCCGAGGTGATCAACCGGATGACCGACTACGTCACGGCGAACCGCGCCAAGATCAAGGCGATGATCGGGCTGGGCGACATGGTGACAGGATCGGTCAAGCGGGTCTGGGATCAGGCCGGGGTCAAGCCGGGCGAAATCCCGGTCGTGGGCTGGGGCAACTCGCTGGATACCACGTCGGAGGTGACGGACGGCTACGTTGCTGCCGGCATGTGGCAAGACCCGCAGGCGACGTCCTACATGTGTCTTTCGGCGCTGCTGATGGAAACCGACAACATCCCGGTCGGCTTCAACATCATCACCGGGGCGCTTTATGAAAAGGACAAGGCGCCGCTGTACGCCAAGATCATGGGCGGCAAGTGAGGCGGCTTGTGGTCTGAACGACTCCGCCCGTGGGGAACCGCGGGCGGAATGCTTTCCTTTGATGCAGGGCCGATGATGACTGACCAACCCGCCGCTGCCGACCCGCAGCCACCGGAATCCGGGATCGTCCGGCTGATGATCGCCCGGCCAGAGTTTGGTCCGCTGGTCTTGTTGGTGGTGATGATCGCGGTATTCACCGCGATCAACCCGGCCTTCGCCTCGCTGAACAATATCGGCAATGCGCTGGCCTTCACGGTCGAGTTGGGGCTGATCGCCCTTGCCATGACGCTTTTGA
>JANXPK010000165.1 GCA_025357355.1 Rhodobacterales bacterium | reverse complement strand
ACCAGCCCCACCACCTCCACGCGCGGGTCTGCGGGGTTTACAGCATCCATTTGTAATTCTCCCGTAGCGATATGGCCAAAGTGGTTTTGCCGTCATACTGTGGGTCGCCCGGAACACATGATTGAAGGCACTCACGTATTCCTCCTTCGACGTCGCGGGGATAAAAGTCTCTGGCGACGTCAACTACGTCATTCCACCGCACCAGTTTCATGCTAATCCCCGGCAGTTCAGCGGCGAGCTTTCGGGCGTAACTGTGCAAGTGCCAAGTTCCCATTTCATGCTGCGCCATCGCAAGCAGGTCAGAAAGAGGCGGCAGAGCATTGGCAGCGGTAAAGTCGGGCCACATGGCGGGGTGAGGGCTATCCGGCATCGGTGAGTCAGATGACATGGCATTTCTCCAGAAGAACGAGCGAGACGACAATAAGGCCTAAGACGGTCATGTTGGATTGGGCTATTGCGGCTATTATGCCACTAAGCACCACGAGGCTTATCCAATCATTCATCGGTGCGGTCCTCCTGTAGGGCGGCGATATCCTCTTGGTACTTCCTCATAATTATAATCTGCATGGCCCATAGTTTTTCGCAGCAAATAAGAACTTCCCGGTCTATCAGCGACGCATTGTTGTGATTGCCATGAGCGATGCAAACCTCGTAGGCCATAATTGCGGCGGCCCCTTTAATCACCTGCATCGGTGCGATCCTCCTGTAGGGAAACGTCCAGCACTGCGCTGAATTGCTCAAATTGTTCGGTCGTGATCGGCATGTCGGCCAGAATCCCGTAGACGCCCTCCCGCATCCCCGCCACCTGCGTTTCCAGCGCGGCGATGGTGGCGTCCCGCGTAGCCATGTCGTTGATGGTCTTGTCAATCCAGTCCGCTTTAACGTTGATGTTTTCATCGGCTTTTGCCAATTCCACCTGCGCCTCAATCAGTTCGGTGCGCAGGCGGTCGATCAGGGCGGCGGCTTCGTAAGCGGCGCTGTTTTCACCTTCGTGCCCTTGGTCGCTCCCGGACATCCAATAATGAGGGGCGGTTAGACGGATAAGCAGCGCATCCACCTCCCCATCGCCAACCATGACGGCGGGCGGGACGAGTGGGGTGGCGCGGCTGGTTTCGCAGATCACGCAACGATAGGCGATGATCGGATTGCCGCTGTGGTTCCACGGCAGATCATCGGCGGATTGGACCGCGCTCAATTCTGCCTGATCACGAGTTTGCAGGCTGTAATGGGCTTGGACTTTTTGGCCCGGCACCGGGCAATCATCGCCGTCGACGGGGTTGCGGGCAATCCAGGGGCTGAAGGTCACGGGACTTCCCCCACCGCGTTAATAGCGTCGGCGCAAATCTGGCCCAACCGCTCTTGCACGACCCTATCGCGCAAACAATTGTCGTGGCACAGAAAAGCAATTTCGCCGTTGTCGTGCAGCGTGGCGTCGGGCATGGCGGCTTTCGGAAAAGCACGCCCCGGGTTTTTGGGCCGGGGCGTGAAGGTCCAACAGGGAGGTAGTGCGCGCGGGAATGAACAGGCGACCGGCCCGCGCTCCGGATGGGTCAGCCGGCGCTGCGGCAGGCGGCTTCGGCAAGGATGCGGGGCATCATTTCGGCGGTGGTGACGCTGATGCCAAACAGGTAGCCGAGCAGGGCACCGAGGGCTATCACGCTGGAGGCGACCAGAACCCGGCTGGCGCGGTCCTGCCAGCGCAGAATGCGGCGGCGGCGGTCCATCAGGGCAAAGCGGTCGTCGGCGTGCAGGGGCGAAATCCGGGTCATGCCGGCACCGCAACCGGCTGCCGCGCCGCCCAGTGGGTGGCCGCGGTGATTTCCTGTGGTGTCGTCAGCGGGATCAGCAGGAACGGGCCGCGGTGGATGGTCCTGGCATCCGTCAGACACAGCACGTTGCCCGGTGTGACGATGCAGGCACGGTCGACCATGGTGTCAAGCGGCAGGGCAAGGGGAAATTTCATGCGGCGTCCTCCGGAAATTCGCGCTGGAACGGGGCACGGGTTTCGGCGCTGCGCAGCACGTCCTTGGCAGAGCGGAACAGTTCAACCTGATCTTCCAGGCCCAGACCGGCGGCGTAATGGGCGAAGTCGCGGACAATCCGGCGGGCATTGGCGATGCACTGCGCCTCGGTCAGCGGCACCAGCGGCAGCGGGTCAATGCGCCGATGCGGCAGGTGCAAGGTCAGTTCGTGCCACAGAAGCGCGGCGAGGGATCGGAAAAGACGGACGGTGATGTGGATGGCAGCGTTGGGCACGGTGGCCTCCATCGGGGATGTTGCGGGTCAGGCGGTGGCGGGGCAGGGTAAACTGCGGGCCGCGCGATTCGAGCGCACGGCCCGCGATTCCCACCTGTCGAGAAAGGACAAGCGGAAATGACAGAAGGTGAAGCAGCAATCCTTGCCGCGCTGAAAGAGCTGAACAAACAGGTCAGTTTCCTGGCCGAGGATCTGGCGAGCGCGGTGACCTCGCTCGATCAGCTGAACAATACGGTCATGCGCGTGGCCAAAAAAATGTATGGCGACCAAGGCTGAGCGGTTCATTTCGCCGCCTGTGCCGAACGGTCCGGCGGCAGGCGGTGATTTGCCATTGTCTCATGGCGTTCCAAAAGGTTGCGCATCGCGCGCAGCCAGTGCTTGTCATCATGGTCTGGGGGCAGGTCGGCAAGAAGTCGGTTGACGCTGGCCAATGTGGACTGCGTCAGCCGGGTGACGCGGGTCGCAAGCGTGGTGGGACTGGCGGGCATCTGGGGGAACTCCATCGGGTTGCGATGGAGCGGTATGTAGTTCATTTAAAGTGTATCGTCAACTATGAAGTTCACGAAAAATGAACTATCGGCCGAATCGGAAACGCCGCACTGGCTGCAACAGAGCAGCGATCATGTGCAGCGGTAATCAAACTCCGATGGGAGCCAGCCGAGTAGTTGTACGCGGGAGCGTTGAAAGACTGCGCCGCGCTTTCCAGCTTGTCGACACGTCTGTTGGGCAGTGGCCAGTAATGCCGCGTCAGGATCACCCTTCCAGGCCGTGACGGAAAAAATGGTCATTGTGACGATCTCGCCATCGAAGCCAGTGACCGTAACTGATTGCTGAGGTTCACTCGCACATCCGGCCAAAAAAGCGCCAAGTATCGTTGGTAGGACTAAGCCAAACCTTGCCACCGTGGATTTTTTCAACGTCGCCTCCCTTGACTGTTGCAAGTTATTGCAGAAATTAGCGATTCGCCGCAAGATGTGGCAGCTATTACACCAGATGGGCCTTGTTGCTCCCTTGGACTACTACTAGTAGCGGTCGCGTTCGCATTATGTTCCTGTTAGGGTTGTCACAATCTAAACGGGGGGAAATTTTACAATGTTCATTCGGCTGCTCGTGCGGCTTTGGATTTTGCTCGGCTTCGATCTGAATTTTCTTTTTGATCCCAAGCATTCGTGGCGTCAACGAGGAAAGGGAAAAGGCGATCTTGTACGTCGCCGGGAAGCTGTGCGAAGTCGCCGTTCAAGATGAAGTTGTAGTCGATGCGGTGCTGGCGGTAGAGGAAGCGAACGACATTCATGTTTGGATAGGCCCTACCAGCTTCAGCATTGGCCTGCGCTGATTTTCCGATCCCCCCGACCTTTGCAAGTTCCTGTTGCTCCATCCCGACCATCTTTCTGGCCGCTCGAAGGCGGATAGCACATGCGGCCGCGCCCGTGTCGCCCCGCCGTGCAAGTCGTTCTTTTTCATCAATATCCATAGCTGCAATCATAGCGTCGGTTCATTTAATGTGAACGGAAAGCGAGATAAACCTTGCCGGTTCATTTCAAGTGAACTATGCATTGACTCATGAGAGAAGGTGACCAAACCACACAGACCGTTTCTACCATCTGCGATGCGCTTGGCCGGAAGGCTGTCGCGCGGCGGATAGGCGTAGGTGTCACCGCCGTAAGCAACGCCTGCACCGACAATATGTTTCCCGCGAAATGGTTTGCGGCAGTCAGGCAGATGTGTAGCGAGAAAGAGATGGATTGCCCCGAGGTGCTGTTCAGCTTTCTCCCAGCATCCACCGCCCCCGTCCCACCCATGCCCCAAGAGGATGCCGCGTGATGGATGGTTCAGTGTCGGCCGTGGCGGTAAGCGTAGTCGTTCGCGAAGGCCATGCGTGCCTTGGCATCGATCTTCAAACCGCGCCCAAAGCACCAGGTGGGGAATGTGGCTGGGTCGATTATGGCGCGCACCACGACCTTGCCCGTGGTGCGGAGATCGCTTTCGCTGCGCTTCGCTTTGTCCTGCCACAGTTTGAAGGTGAGGGGCAGCAGGTTGGCATCCGCCATGACCTTCAGAACTGCCGGATAGTCCTTTTCCAGGTACCAGACCATTCCGATGATCTGGGCCTCGCCGAAAGCTCCAGCCATGCCGGATGAGGTTGCCATGGATTCTCTCCTGATGGGCTCGGATCATCCGGGCCCCGATGTGGTCTTGCAGCAATTCGCGGGGCGCGTGGCATCTGTCGACTATCGTTGGACCCTCCCCAGTGGCGAACAATACGCCCTGACGAACTTTCTGTCTCCCACCCCCATGCCCGAAAAGGATGCCGCGTGATGGATACGCCCGACACGAATACCCACGACCGGTACGTAAGACGGCAACCGGTGGCCATTTCGGCTCTGGCGGGGCAAACTGTTTCAGTTTCCGATGCCCGAGCTGAAGCATGTGCGCTGGTTGGAACCGTATTGCCGCGCGCATTCGCCAGCAAAATCGCGATGTGGTGGGATTTCCTGATCGCGGCCAAGACGCCGGAGGAAAAGCTTGGCTGCCAGCGCATGATTGATGCCTACGGTTACGCATCCGGTTTGCACGACCAGGAGCGGGGCAAGGCACTGGCAGCCGAGAACGTGGCTCGTAACGCTGACAAATCTCGCCGCGATTGCGACGAAGCCGCGTTGGCGCGGTGGCGGCGATGATTGGTCAGTCGCTGGCGAAGCTGCCGAGGATCGATTTCGCCACCTCTGCCTGCATCGGCTTCTGGCCCATCCTGAATGATTCCTCGATTTCTTCCAGCTTGGAAATAATCACGGGTCGCATCTGCGGATCGCGATCGCGCAGGATTTCGAGAATGCCAAGCAGCAGGTCTTCGGTCGCGTCGACCCGCGCTTCCAGTCGTTCCATGTCGTCCGTCATTCCATCCTCCATCGGTTCGGTTTGCACCCCGATGGTGGCTGCCGCAGCGGGTTGGCGCAAGCCGTCTGCTGCGGCGATCTACGCCCTCTCTCACAAGGATTCTGCCTGATGTCACGCCTGCTGCCCGGTCTTGCCTACACCGCCCCCATCAACCGCCCGCGCGGGCAAATGTCCCAGCCAAAGCGATTTACGCGGGATGTGCCGCGGGGCAGGGTGGGCACGTTCCGACCGCGCCGGGTTGCGGCGATCGGCCGGGATGAGTTTCTGGCGCTGTGGTCGCTGTTGATGATGCGCAAATGCGGCACGGCGCGGGCGGTGGCACAGCAGTTCGAGTGCACGGAACAGACCGGGCGCAACTGGATCGACGGATTTTCCTGCCCGACCGGTCACGCCGTGATGCGGGCGATGGCGTGGTGGCCCGAAGAGTTCACCGGCGCGGTGCAGGGGCGGCGTGCGGCGTGAGTTCCGCCCTGACCCGCGCCGTGATGCAGAAGCCGGAGCCAGAACGGCTGGAGCATGCCTTGTATCTGCTTGACCAGATTACAGGGCATGTGCCGCAGATGGTGGTCTGGTTGTCGCGCAACTGGCGGCTGACTGCCACGGAAATCAGGGTATTCGGCGTGCTGAATGCGGTGGCACCCCTCGGGTTGACCAGAACGGCAATCCTCTCCGCCGCCTGGGACGACCCTGACAGTGTCGAGATCAAGGGCGTCGACGTGATCATCTGCAAGCTGCGGGCGAAGATTCCGCTGCCGATCAAAACCATCTGGGGCCAGGGCTGGCGGCTGACGACGCGGTTCAAGTTGCCAGAGGAGGCGTCGTGACCGACTGGACCAATCTGAAGATTCTGGACGTGCTGGACCGGGTGGAACGGCACGGTCAGACGCTGTTGGCTGTCGCGCTGGTCTACGGCACGTCGCGCGGTGCGATCCAGGGCGTGGTCCATCGGATCAGGCAGGCGCTGGATATCGAGGATCGCCGACCGAACCGGCCCGGCAACCTTGATCTGCGCGGGTGCCCGGCTGTGCGGGCGGAAAACAAGGATGGTGGGATGCCCGCACGCTGGTGGGACCGCGCGTCGCCGCCCGAACAGGTGCGGCGCGGCACAATCGACTTTCGCAAAAAGGGGTGTGGCAAATGAATTTGGCGAAGATGAACCTGGATCAGCTTGAAGATCTGCAGAGCGTCCTGCAAACGCTGTCGCGTGCGGGCAAGGTTCTGGTCGAGGGTCTGTTTGACCCCGAGTTCGACTTGACGCCGGGCCTGCGGGTGCAGATCACGCTGAGCGTCGTTCTGGGCGAGGCGTACACACCCGTTGCCGCAAATCAATCGGCTCCCTCGGTTGTATGCGCGGAGGCCCCGGTGGCGAAGGTGCCAGCTACCGGGGCACCTGTTGACGAACTGCCAGCCGCCCATGTCGAAGTGCTGACCCCGCCCGGCCGGACTGCTGAAGACCCTACAGACGGCGAGGTCACCGAACCGCAAGCGCCGTCGGCCGCCGCCGGGGGGTGGGCTGACAGCTTTCCCTCCGGTGGTGTGCAGCCAGTGGCCGTGGCGCCCGGTTCACCCCATCAGCGCCTCGGTGATTTTACCGAGGCAGAGGACGGACGGATCGTGGCCTGCGTCGTCGCCGCCCGCCGTGCCGGCCAATCTGTCAACGCTGTCATCAAGGGGCTTGCGGCCGAGTTGAACCGCAACCCGGGCAGCATCAACGGTGTGATTTACGGGCGGCTGAAGTCGCGGATCGACCGCGAAATGGCGAAGAACACCAGTGTGCCCGCCGCACCGGTTCCGGCAGCATCACCCGCAGCTGTCAAACCTGCCGGGGCCACGGACACCGAGGACGCCCTGGGCCAGCACCTGTGGAACATGTCCCGCAAGGGCGACTGGCACATAGCGGCCGATGTCGAGCTGATGCAGATGGCAATCGACGGCGACGATCTGCCGATCATCGCTGACCAGTTGGGCAAGGACGTGGCGGACGTCAAAACGCGGTTTCTCCTGCTGCGCAAGGGCGGCACCTTTGGCCGCGCAGAGATACTCGCGCGTCTGAAGTGGTTTCTGGCGAATGCAGAGGTTGCGGCATGACAGACACCCTGACCCCCTTCGCGCAGATGATCTGGGCGAGCAAATATCAGCTGAAGGCGGCGGATGGCACGGCAATTGATGCCGATCATTTTACCACGTTTGCCCGCGTGGCAAGGGCGCTGGCAGCGGCCGAACCAGAGAAGGATCGCGACATCTGGGCGATTGCCTTTTACGACGCGATGGCCAGTTTTGAATTTCTGCCGGCGGGGCGCATCCTTGCCGGGGCGGGGTCCGGCCGCGCGGTCACGCTGTTCAACTGCTACGTCATGGGCACGGTGCCCGACAGTATTGACGGCATTTTCGGGATGCTGCGCGAGGCGGCGCTGACGATGCAGCAGGGTGGCGGGATCGGTTACGATTTCTCGACGATCCGGCCACGCGGGGGCTTCGTCAAGGGCGTGGCGGCGGATGCCAGCGGGCCACTGTCGTTCATGGATGTGTGGGATGCGATGTGCCGTACCATCCTGTCGGCGGGCAACCGGCGCGGTGCCATGATGGCGACGATGCGCTGCGATCATCCCGACATTCTGGATTTCGTGCGCGCCAAGTCAGACCCGGCGCGGCTGCGGATGTTCAACCTTTCGGTGCTGGTGACGGATGCCTTCATGGTGGCGGTAGATGCGGATGCGCCATGGCGGCTGCATTTCGAGAACCAGGCGGGCGAGACGATTGCCGAAAAAACACTGCCCGCCCGCGAGTTGTGGGACGCGATCCTGCGGTCTACCTATGATTTCGCCGAACCGGGCGTGATCTTCATCGACCGGATCAACGCGGCCAACAATCTGAACTACTGCGAAACAATCGCCGCGACCAACCCCTGCGGCGAGCAGCCTCTGCCGCCCTATGGTGCCTGCCTGCTGGGCTCGATCAACCTGGCGCGACTGGTGATCGACCCCTACACCGAAAATGCACGGCTGAACTTTGACCGGCTCAATGCGTTGGTGCCGCTGGCGGTGCGAATGCTTGACAACGTCGTCGACATCTCGCAGTTTCCGCTGCCGCAGCAAAAACGTGAGGCCGAGGCAAAGCGTCGGATCGGGCTTGGCGTGACGGGCCTGGCCGATGCGCTGCTGATGATGGGCGTCGAATATGGGACCTATCAAGCGGTTGCATTCGTTGATAGCATCATGCGCAGCATCGCCACGCAGGCCTATCGTGCCTCGGTCGGGTTGGCCATCAAGAAGGGCGCCTTTCCGTGTTTCGACGCGGAAGGGTTTCTTGCGCCCGGCACCTTTGCATCCACCCTGCCAGCCAAGCTTCAGGCGAAAATCCGGGCGCATGGCGTCCGAAATTCGCATCTGTTGTCGATCGCACCGACCGGCACGATCAGCCTGTTTGCAGGCAACGTGTCTGGCGGGATCGAGCCGATCTTCGCGGCTGAGTATGACCGCAAGGTCTTGCAGAAGGACGGGTCGAAAAAGACCGAGACGGTGCGCGATTATGCCGTGCAGGTCTGGCAAGATACCTGTGCGCCGGTCGGATCGCCGCCCGGTCTGCCCCCCGGCTACATCGATGCCCAGACCCTGACGCCAGCCGCCCATGTCCAGATGCAGGCAGCGGCGCAAAAGTGGGTCGACAGTTCGATCAGCAAGACCGTCAATTTGCCGGAGGACATCAGCTTTGATGATTTCAAGGCGGTCTACCGGTTGGGCTACATACTTGGCTGCAAGGGGCTGGCGACCTACCGCCCGAATGCCGTAACAGGATCGGTGCTGTCGGTGCCGGCCACACCGTCCGCGCCGCCACCGGCGCAGTCCCTGTGTGACCCGGCGCCCCGGCCCGGCACGCTGACCGGGCAGACCTACAAGGTGAAATGGCCGGGCAGCGAACACGCGATCTACATCACGATCAACGACATCGTGGCGGACGGGCGGTCGCGGCCGTTCGAGGTGTTCATCAATTCGAAGAACATGGAACATTTCGCCTGGACCGTGGCCCTGACGCGGATGATCAGCGCGGTGTTCCGGCGCGGCGGCGCTGTCGGTTTCGTGGCAGAGGAGTTGAAGGCGGTGTTCGATCCGCGCGGCGGTGCCTGGGTCGCGGGGGCCTATGTGCCGTCGATCCTGGCGGCGATCGGCGGCGTGATCGAGGCGCATCTGGTGGCGACGGGTGTCATCGCCCGGGCGGGGCTGGCGGTCGAGGCCGATCCTGCGGCGGTGGAGACGCGGGTCGCCCGCATGCCGCCCGACCGCCCACCCTGCCCGAACTGCGGCAGTTTCAAACTGCGCGTCGCCTCTGGTTGTGCCACCTGCACCGACTGCGGGTATTCCAAATGCGGGTGAGCCGGTTGCGGGTGCTGAGCCAGGCCCATGCCGTCGCGCTGCAGGCGCGCTGCGGTCGTCGGGTGCCGGCGCTTGTCACTGGTCTGCGTGTGCTTGCCTGCGATCTGCCAGAGGAGGACGGGCTGAAGGCGGACCTGTCGTCTTTCGATGCAGGCTGGCGGCAGGCGCATGACCCTCAGGCAATGGCCCAGCTGGGCGAGGTGTTGCAGCGCGCCGTGGTGCGCCACCTGTGGGCCCCGCTGATGGGTGCAGAACGGGCGGATCTTCATGGGTGATCCAGCCGCTGCTCAGGCCTGTCTCCATGTCTGGATCAATGTCGTGCTGCAGGCCGCGCGGGATCTGTTTCCAGACCCACAGCGCAAGCCGTCCACCGAGACGCGACATGCCAAGCGGAACGCGATCGCGGCCGAGCATTGGCTGGGCAGCCGGGATTTTCACAAGATATGTTCCTTGGCCGGTCTGGACGGATCAAGGGTCGAAACCGCCCTGCGCAACCGCCTGCAGGATTATTACTGCGGCCGTTTCAACCGCGGCCTGTTCCGCCCGAATGGCGGCGCGGCACAGCACCACCCCCAAAAGGCAGCACAGGATGACTAGCGCCGCCCAGATGCCCGTCAATCTGACCGAGGGCGAAAAGCTGTTGCGCCATGCGCTGTGCTTTTGCGCGACGTCGCGGATCTATGACGACCGGCTGGACGATGTGATTGCGCGGATGTGGCATCTGTTGGACAGCATCCCGGCGCGGCATGCCAACGCGGCATTCCGACCGGCCGCGCTGGCAATCTGCGAGGCATTTGGTCGGCGCAACCAGCCGAACGGCGCTGCGGCCTGGATGCTCGCCAACATCGAGGCCGATACGGCGGCACAACGGTTCCACTGGAACGCTTTCTGCTACCTCGCGGGGCACGGCTGATGGTTGCGGACGATCCACGCGTGGCCGAGGCCAAGGGCAAGGGCATGATCAGGATCATGGACCTGCTCCAGATCGACAATCTGAAACGCGCCGGTCGCGAGTTGGTTGGGCCATGCCCCAAATGTTTTGGCGACGACCGCTTTTCGGTCAACGTGCAAAAGGGGATGTTTCACTGCCGGGGCTGCGGCGGCGCAGGGGACGAAATCCGGCTGGTCGAATTCGTGCTGGGTCTTGATTTCAAGGCGGCGCTGGATTGGCTGTGCGGGCCGCAGCAGTATGTCTCGCCGGAAGAGCTGCAAAGGCGGCAGGTCGAGTACGAGAGGAAGGAAAAGGCCAAGGCGGCGGCAGAGGCGAAGTACCGCGCCGATGCCCTGGCTGACGCGCGCGAGAAATGGGATGCGGGTCGTGCGGCCGAGGATAGCCCGGTGCGGGACTACCTGCACCTGCGCGGCATCACCCGGGCGCTGCTGCCGGTGCTGCCGCGCTGCCTGCGGTTCCACCCGAACCTGCCCTACATGGTGCGGGGCGGGCGGCGCGGCGACTGGGTCGAGGCACACCGGGGTCCGGCGATGCTGGCGGCCGTGCAGGGCGCTGACGACCGGTTTCACGCGGTTCACCGTACCTGGTTCGATCTGTCGGCACCGCAGGGCAAGGTTGCGATCACCCATCCGCTGACGGGCGAGGCGATGTCGCGCAAGAAAAGCCTGGGCTCGGTCAAGGGTTGCGCGATCCGGCTGGTGCGGGGCACAGGCACCACGCTGATCATGGGCGAGGGGATCGAGACGACGTTCACCGCCCATCTGCCACAGGTCTATCCAGACGCGCATTTCTGGGCCGGGATCGACATGGGCAACATGGCGGGCAGGCGGGCGACGGGGCAGGGGTTGAAATTCGCAGGCCTGCCCGATCTGGGTGATGTCGAGGCCTTCGTGCCGCCGGCGTGGGTCACCCGGCTGATCTTTGTGCAGGACGGCGACAGCGACCCGCAACTGACCCGCGCCAAGATGCTGGCCGGGCTGCGGCGGGCCAAGCTGCTGCGACCGGGTCTGGTGGCGCAGCTCGCCCCGTGCCCGCCGGGCCGCGATCTGAACGACGTGTTGTTAGAGGGGGTAGAGGATTGACGAACGATACCCCGCCCGGTGGTCTCGACGGCGTGCGCGCTGTCCTCACCAGCCCGGAAGACATCGACCTGCCAGAGGGCATGGAAGCCCCGCACCCCGACACAGGCGAGGCTGCCCATCCCGACGCCGACCCTTTCGACGGGATGGAGCCGGATTACACGCCGGATGCTGAAGAGGTTCAGTCCGCGATCGATCCCGACAAGCTGCGCGAAGCCTCGACCTTTCCGATCAACGATCTGGGCAACGGCCAGCGGTTCGTGCTGCACTTCGGTGCTGATGTGATGTGCGTGCCGCGCGTCGGCTGGCACGTCTGGGATGGCCGGGTCTGGGCCGTCGATCCCGACATGATCGCCACCCGCCGCAAGGCGCAGCGCCTGTCGGCACTGGTGCTGGCAGAGGTGCCTTACCTGATCCTGTCGGATGTCAAGATGCAGGCGCTGGCGCAGGAAGACGCGTGGCTGGCCGAACGCCGCACGCTCGAAGGGCAGACCGGCGATGACGGCAAGCTGTCAGATGACACCCAAAAGCAGATCAACCGCATTGATGCCGAACTGCGCAGTGTGGGCACGCTGAAAGCGACCCTGTCAAAAATCCGCATCGCCCACCGCACCTTTGCCCGATCGACCGGCAACACCGCCAAGATCAGGGCCGCGTTGACCGAGGCGGAGGTGCCGCTGGCGCAGCGGGTCGAAGATCTGGACACAAGGCCACTGGACGTCAACACGCAGACCGGGGTGCTGCGATTTACCACCAAACCGCGCCCGGGCACCTATCCAGAGGTGGCGGTGGCCTTGCTGCCCCACGACCGCGATCTGCGGATGACCAAGATCATGCAGGCGGGCTACGACCCCGCCGCCACGGCGCCGACCTTTCAGCGATTCCTGACCCGGATCATGCCAGATGGCGCGATGCAGGCGTTCCTGCAGCGCTGGTTCGGCTATTCGATGCTGGGTCTGACCCACGAACAGGCGCTCGCGTTCTTTTACGGCATGGGGGCCAACGGCAAATCCGCGCTGACCGACCTGATGGCGCGGCTGATGGGCAGCTACGCCGCCACCGCCAAGATTGAATCGCTGACCGGGCAGAACCGCCGCTCCGGTGGCGATGCCACGCCCGACCTGATCGGCATCGTCGCCGCCCGCATGGTGCGCGCCAGCGAGCCGGAAAAGGGTGTACAGTGGCAAGAGGGGCTGATCAAGCAGCTGACCGGCGGCGAGCCGATCCTGGTGCGCGCGCTGAACGAGAACTTCTTCGAGGCGACCCCGATCTTCAAGCTGACGATCGGCGGCAACCACGCGCCGGATATCCGAGGGATGGACGATGGCATCTGGCGCAGGCTGATGATCGTGCCGTTCGACGTGCAGATCCCCAAGGACGAACGCGACCCCCTGATCGTCGACCGCATGCTGGCAGAGGTTCCGGGCATCCTGAACTGGCTGGTGGAGGGCGCACTGGCCTACCTCGAGGGCGGGCTGGCCCCACCGGCGCAGGTCAGCCAGGCGACCGACACCCTGCGCAAGGATAACGACCCCTACGGGAAGTTTCTCGACGATGCCTGCACCGTCACCGGCGACCCGGCCGACAGCATCACGTCGCGCGAACTGATGCTGTGTTTCATGTTCTGGCAGATGCGCCGGGGCGAGACGCCGTTCAAGGATCGCACCATCACGATGAACATCAAGGACCACTCGCGCAGGTGGCGAAGTCCCAAGACCGGCAAGCAGTTCGCCGCGCGCGAGACCGGGCGTTTCAACGGCTATGACGGGCTGAAGCTGACCGACCTCTTCGCCCGGGAATGGCAGAACGCGCCAAAATCAACCGAGGGCCGCGCTCTTTCTGTGGGTCAGGACAGCGGCCAGCGCAGCATGGACGACGACTACGATCCGGGCCCCGCACCCCGATGATGAAGGAAAGCGGCTAGGATGGAGGGGATAAACCGGCTTGGGAGGGGATGATTTTCGGGACAAGGGGTCGGGGGGAAAGCAAGCCGGGTCAGGGGGTTGCGGGGGTTTGGGAGGGGATGGAGAGGATGGAGAGGATGATTGCAACCCGCCGCATGCGCGCGCGTATCCAAGGGGTCGGGGGAAGCGGTCAAGAGGTCCCTCTACGTGTAGGTTGGAATTATCCCCTCCATCCTCTCCATCCCCTCCATTTCATACTTATCCTACTGATTTGGCTTGTTTTTATCTTTGCCATCCCCGCCATTTCATCCCCTCCCTTTTTTCTTTTATCCCCTCCATCCTCTCCCTAAAAAACAACCAAAAACAACATCCTGTCTGAAATAGAAAAAGAACCACTAAATGTTGAGGGACAAAGCGTGACAAAAACTTTTGGGCTGGGGTTGGTCGGGGTGAAAAAGGTGCTGAGTGCGGAAAGTGCCTCTTTGGCGGCGTTCAAGGCCAAATGGACGCGGTCAGGCCCGGATGGTGACATCGTGGCCCCTGCAGCGGGGCCGAAGGTGCTGGTGCCGGAATACGAGGTGCTGGAGGGCGGCACCCGCCGTCGTGTCTCCGCGCATTGGCGGGCGGCTGATGTGTGGGATGCGATGGAACAGGCGCTGCGCCAGGCACATCAGCGCAAAGCGGGGGATGCCGCGTTCGCGCCGCCCTTCACGCCGGGGCAGATCGACACGGCGCGGCTCTACCGCCATCTGACCGAAAACCACGCGGCAGGCGGCATGCGCTGCGCCGCGCTGGATGCCGGACGGTCAGGCGGCGGCGGTGGCAGCTTCATCGACAGCTTCATCGACGAAGGTGACAGGCTGGCATGGATGCACGGGCGGATCGGCGAGGGCGTGGCGATGGCGGTGCGGCGGGTGCGGCCCTCGGCCCGTGGCCCGGGCCGGGCCGGCATCATCACCGACCGGGTGCTGGTCGATGCGGTCTGCCTCGGCCAGCACGACCTGTCGACGGTGCTGCGGCGGGCGGGGTGGGCCACGTTTGGTGGCCACCGCAAGGCGCTGCGGATGGCGCTCTGTGCCGCACTGGACCGGATGCAGGGCTATGGCGCGGTCTGAGGTGCAAAATAGGGGATTGACGCTTAACTCCGCGTCAGGCACATCTGTTGACAGGATGACAAGTCATGCCCGGAAGCACCCCTTCCGGGCTTTCTCATGCTCGGGGGGTCTTTGATGTTTGCCCTCTCGATCAAGGCAGAGACAGCCAAGTTTGCCGCGGCCCTCTCGGCCGTTGCCTCCAAGCAGCTGCCCTATGCCATCTCCCGGGCGCTGAACGACACAGCGCAGGATGTGCTTGCCGACAACAAACGGCTGATGACCTCGGTCTTCGACCGTCCAACGCCCTTCACGTTGAATGCGTTCTATGCCAAGCCCGCGACCCAGCAGTCGCTCTCCACCACGGTGCAGCGCAAGGATCAGGTGGTGGGCAAACACTATCTTGAAACCGAAGCAAGTGGCGGTGCGCGCGGGCAGACGGGCATCGACAAGCTCTTGTCCATGCGCATCGCCTATGCGGGCCACCTCTGGGGTGTGGTGCCGGGCGACGGTGCGCGGCTCGACGCCTATGGCAACTGGTCCTCAGCCGAACGCAACCAGGTGCTGGCCGTGCTCAAGGCGATGCGGGATGGTGCAGCAAACGAGACGACCCGGTCACGCAAGCGGGCAGGGTCGGCACGGGCGCGCTACTTCGTCTCGCCGCCCAGCTTCAAGACGCCGGGCATCTGGAAACGCATCCCGGGCCAGCGGCAACCGTCGCTGATCCTCCTCTTTGTGGGTGAAGCACCGGGCTACCAGGCCCGCTTCCCATTCCACGCCAATGCCGAACGCGTCGCCCGTGAGGCCTTCCCCAAGCGCTTCGCCCAACGGTTCAACGCCGCACTCGCCTCCGCCCGCTGACACCCCACCCCCTTGGGTCCTTCCCCCGTAATACCCCCCGCGGGTAATTCGCGCCGTGAGGTTTGGGCGGGGGTAAACTACTTAACGAGCCTAAAGAACCGGAGGCTAAAGGAAGGGTTGGGTCATGACCCTGCTAAACAATGTTGGCCTATCGAAGGCGTTGGGGGTCTCGGCGGGCAGGATCAGCCAGTATGTGAGCGGCGGCAAGCTTGACGGGTGCTATTCGGGCGACGGTAGGTTGCGGCGATTTGATCTGGCGAAGGTTGCGGTTGCCTTGGGGCGGACGCTGCATCCTGGTCAGATGTTGGGTAACGGGGCCGAGACCAAACGCGCCCTGGCGGCATTGCCGATCGAAGACGAGGAAGATGACCCGCCGGTCGCGTCTGCACCGCAGAAGACGCGGGACGGGGCCGAACTGCCGACGACCGATCCGACACGCTATGAGATGGCGCGGATTCAGAAGGCGGAAGAAGAGACGCGCCGGCTGCGGCGGCAGAATGGTGAGGCCGAGGGAAAGTATGTGCTTGCGAGCGAGGTCGAGCGGCAGGTGGCCCGCCTGATGGCGCAGGAGATAGCGGAGTTCGAGGCGGTGCTGCGCGACGGTGCGCGCCGGGTGGCCGACATGCTGGGACAGGACTTCAAGATAATCCGGAAGATCATGGTCGACGAATGGCGCACGCACCGTGCAGGTCGCGCTGACCAGCTGGTGGCGCAGGTGTCTGAGATGGCGCTGACCGAGGCCGAAACCGAGGCGAATATCTGAAGCGAGGAGGGTTAAATGCTGATCGTCAAGTCTTTGGCAGAGCGAGTGGCGCATCAAGACGCACTCGACGGCTTATATGAAAAATACACTGCCGATTCTCTAGAACTCCAGCAGGACAGGCAACGTCGACGTGACGCCGCGCAAGAACCCTACAGATCGTCGCCATATGTGCACACTTACACCGATGACCAGGCGACATATGTTGCGGCCGCGTTGAGGGCTGTTGAGGATGCTTGGCGGCTGGGCCAGATCGCGGCAGTGAAAAAACTGGAGGCTGATGTTGCAGCCCTGAAAGCTGCGTTCGAGAATGTCGACGCCTGATGGGTTTTCTGATTTCGGCGGCCTCGATCATCACCAAAGCGATCGCGGCCGCCATGATACCGCCACCCCCGCCGGACATCACCCGGTGGTGCGAGGAGAATATCGTCTTTGACGAACGGTCGCCGATGCCGGGACCGTTCAGCATTTCGCGGTTTCCGTTTCTGCGGGAAATTCATGAGGTGTTGTCGCCTGAGCACGCGTGCCGCGAATGCACGGTGTGCGGGTCGGCCCAGTGGGGCAAGACCGTCAGTCTGATCCAGCCGACGCTGGCGGCCTGGCACGAATACACGCCGCTGGACAGTCTGGTGGTGCATCCGACGATTTCGGCGGCGCTGGATTGGGTCAACACCAAGTGGTTGCCGATGCGGCGGCAAGCGCCGGGCCTGATCCGGATTTTTGGCGATGGCAGGAGCGGCATCCAGAAGGACACCGATCTGAACCAGGAGACGCTGGCGCGGAACGGGTCGCTGAAAGTGGCCTCGTCCGGATCGCCGGCTGATCTGACGGGCACATCGCGGCGACTGGTCGTGATGGACGATCTGTCAAAATATGAGATGACCGACCGGGGTGATCCGGAAGCGCTGGCCGTCAGTCGTGCCTCGGCGTTCGAGGATGCGAAGATCCTGCGGGTTTCGACGCCACAGGTGAAGGGCACCTGCCGGATTACCAAGGCCTTTGATCGGAGCGATCGGCGGTTCTACCACGTGCCGTGCCCCCATTGTGGCGCGATGGCACCGCTGACCTGGGAGAATTTTCGCAAGAACATCGATCCGGAACACCTGCATGCGGCGCATTTCACCTGTGATACCTGCGGCGAGGCGATCCGCCACGCCGACAAGGAGCGGATGGTGCGGGCCGGAGCGTGGGTTGCCAGCAACCCGAAGGGCGACCATCCGGGGTTCAGTTTGTGGCGGGCCTATGCGCCCCAGCGGGACTGGGCCTCGATCGCGGTAGAATATGCCCAGGTCATGGGCTGGACTGGCATGACGCAGGCGCAGGCCACCGATGAAGAGATCAGGCACACGGTCGAGGAGAGGACCGAGCAGACCTTCTGGAACGACGTGTTGGGGCTGCCCTTTGAGCAGGCGACCAAGGGGCCGGACTGGGAAGCGCTGCGCGACCGGGTCGAGAATGCCGAACCGGGTGAAATGCTGGACCGTGGCATCGTGCCGGCCTGTGGGGTGTTGCTGACGGCGGGTGTGGACAACCAGGCGGACCGGATCGAGGTCACGATCTGCGCCTTTGGGTCCAACTATCGCCGGTGGGTGGTCGATCACTTGGTGATCCCGTTTTACATCGGCGATGACGATGGCCGGGCGGCGCTGGACGGGTTGTTGAAGGCGACCTGGCGGACCGAGCTGGGCCAGCGGTTGCCCCTGGACATGATGGCGGTCGATGAGGGTGCCTATACCGAGGATGTGCGGTCCTGGGCGAAGCGGCATCCCTGGACGCGGGTCATCCTGATCAAGGGGGCTTCGTCTGCGTCGGGGCCGATGTTGCGCCCGCAACAGGACCGGAAGGCCAGCGGCAGTCAGATCAAGCGGCAAAAGCGCGGTTGGATGTTGAATGTCAGTCAGATGAAGGCCGATTTTTACGGCTGGCTGGCCAAGATTGACCCTGCCGTCCGGGGCTATGTGCGGTTTGCGAAGGGGTTGGGGGACGAATACTACCGCCAGATCACCTCGGAGGTGCGGGTTTTGAAGCGGGCGCCGTCGGGTGTGATGATCTCAAAGTGGGACCTGGTCGAACCGACCCGCCGCAACGAGTGTCTGGATTGCATGAATTACAGTGAAGCGGCGGCGCGCAAGCGCGGCTGGTCCGCGATGACCGATGGTCAGTGGGAGATTCTGGCGGCCGAACGGGGTCAGGTGCCGAAAGAGGCACAGCCTGACCTGTTCGACGGGCAGGTCAGTCTGGCGGAGCAGGCGACGGTGCAGGAACCGCCGCGGGCGCCCGAACCTAAAGTGGCACCACCGCCGGTTCCGACCGGTATCAAATGGTTGAGGAAATAGGCATGGCTTGGACACAAACCGACATCGACGCGCTGAAGGCGGCGATTGGGCGTGGCGTCAAGTTGGTGCGTCAGGGCCATGATATCGTTGAATATGCCAGCATGGCGGAGATGCGCGCGGCTTTGGCGATGATGGAGGCGGAAGTGGCTGGGGTCAGCCGGTCGGCCGTTACCATCATCTACCCCTACACAACGCGGGGCTTGTAGATGAATCCGGTCGACGCGATCGTCAACTTTTTCAACCCGATGGCGGGCAACGCGCGGGTCAAGGCAAGGGCGTCAACGGCTGCCGTGATGAACTATGACGCGGCATCGAGAGGGCGGCGTACCTATGGATGGAAGGCGCCATCCACTGCTGCGGACGCGGCGGGCTATGGCGGTGCACGTATCCAGCTGCGTCAGCTGGCGCGGGATATGGTGCGCAATCGGGCCTTGGCGATGCGGGCCCGAGAAGTGATCGTGGGAGCGGTGGTTGGCAGCGGAATCATGCCGTCGATCAATGCTCCGGGTGTTTCGCAAAAGCGCAAAGATCAGATTGCGGCAGTGATCAGCCAGCACCTGCTGTCCAAGGACATTGACGCCTTGGGCGAAAACACGATGGCGATGCTTCAGGAAATCGTTCTGGCGGCGGTCATCACCGATGGCGAGGTTCTGGTGCGCCGCCGTTACCGCGATATCAGATATTCGCCAGAACTGGTCCTGCCATTTCAGGTGGAGCTGCTGGAGGCCGACTATCTGAACGATTCAGTGACGTCATGGGGCCATAACATGGTTTTTGAAGGCGTCGAATATGGGCCAACCGGCGCCATCGAAGCCTATCATCTGTGGGCGGATCACCCTGGCGCGACGCGTCGTTTCCGGCCCATGACATCGAGCCGGATTTCGGCGCGCGACATCATTCATGTCCGGCGGACGGATCGCCCGGGTCAAACGCGCGGCATTTCATGGTTTGCCCCGGTGATGATGACACTTGGGGAAATCAGCGACTATCAGGAAGCACAGATCCTGAAACAGCGGATGGCGGCACTGCTGGCCGGCGTTGTGACGACAGAAGAGGATGGCACCGCGCCCAACCTTGCGGCGATCGAGGAACTGGCACCGGGCGCGCTGGTCAGACTGCCTGCGGGCAACACGGTCAACTGGACCAACCCGCCGACGGTAGAAGGCTACGGCGAGTTTATCGGTGAAGCCGTGGGCATGGTCGCGGTGGGTATGGGCATCACCCGCGAAAGTCTGTCGGGCAACCTGAAGGGCGTCAATTATTCCAGCGGTCGGATGGGCCATATGGTGCAGGACCGCAACGTCCAGCGCTGGCAGCAAAATCTGATGATCGAGCAATTCTGTTGCGGGATCGAGGCGTGGGTGCTGCAGTCCTGGGCATTGCTGCCAAATTTGCCGCAGGTGGAATTCACGCTTGACTGGACTGCACCGCGCCGGCCGCTGATCGACCCGACAAAGGAAATTCCGGCATTCATCGACGCTGTTGATGCCGGAATGACCAGCATGCAGCGGGTGCAGCGTGAACAGGGACTTGATCCGGAAGTGATCCGCAAGGAGCGGGTGCAGGACATCGAACTGGATTTTGCAGCCAAGCTGCCTGTCCGACTTCCCGCGGCCAAACCGCCGCAGATCAACGTGACGCAAGGAGACTGATATGCGGTCCGGTCAAAGTCTTGTGCAGGATGGTGAAATCATCCTCAGCGGCCTTGTGGTGTCAGACGGTGATGCCGTCTGGTTTGGCGACGGTGGCGGGTATTTCTGCCCGCAGATGGTGCGCGATGCGCTCGCCCAGTTCAACGGTATGGCCGTGATCCGGTTGTCCAGTGAGGGCGGCGATCCGTTTCCGGGCGAAACGATCCGCTCGATCGTGGCGCAGCATCCGGGCGGCGTGCAGATGATTGTCGAGGGGCTCGCCGCGTCGGCGGCCTCGCTGCTGTTCATGGGTGCCTCCAAGCGGGTCATGTCGGCAGGTTCCATGCTGATGATCCACGACCCCTCGACCATCGTGTTTGGGACCGAGGCCGAACTACTGCAGAAGGCAGCCCTGATGGGCCAGCTGGCTGACACCTATGCCGCGGTTTACGGCGCGGCTGCCGGCATCACGACCGCCAAGGCCCGAGAGGTGATGCGGGCCGAGACGTGGTTCAACGCTGAAGAGGCGATTGCGGCCGGGTTTGCGGATGAGGTGCTGCCAGAGGGAGCGCCGTCGGTTGCGGCTGCGGTGATGACACTGGAGGCCGCGAAGGCATCCTTCATGAAGATGACGGGCGGCATGGTTGCCATGACCGCCCGCAAGACATCGGGGGTGCCAGCCGGTGCCCCCGAACCTTCCGCCGCCGCTGGCGGTCCCCCGGCCATCATGGCCATTTCAAAGGAGGCAGTGATGCCCGATCAGACCCCGGCGGCGGTTTCCGCAGCCACCACCCCTGTGCCCGCGGTTGTGATGGCCGCCGCACCACGCCCGGAAGATATTGTCCTGGCTGAACGCGGCCGTCAGCGCGACATTCGCATGATGGCGTCTGCCTTTCTCGCTTCGGGCGCTTTGGTGCAAGATGACGTCGATGTGTTGATCGAGGATGGCACGTCAAGTGCGGACGCCGCCCAGAGGTTCATTACCCGCATGGCTGCGACTCAATCGCCTGTGTCTCGCAGTGCCGCCACCATCACGCGTGACGAAGGCGATACACGCCGTTCTGGTGTGGAGGCGGCCTTGGTGGCCCAGTTGTCGCGGGCGGCACCTGCCACCGACATGGCGCGGCCCTACATGTCGATGTCGCTGGTGGAGATGGCGGCGCAGATCAATGGCTACAAGGGGCCGTTGCGCACCGCTGGTGAAAAGATCAACGCCTTCATGGCCGGCAATCACACCACGTCCGACTACACTGGCATTTTCGAGAACGCGCTGAACAAGGTGCTGCTCGATCGCTATCAGGTCCACCAGCCGACCTACCGTGCCATTGCCCGCAAGAAGGTTTTCAATGACTTCCGGGTGCATCCGATGGTGCGGGCCGGCGACTTTCCGAATCTGGTGCCGGTGGGTGAAGGTGGCGAGATCAAGTTCGGCACCTTCGGCGAGAAGCGCGAAACTGCGATCCTTGGCAGCTATGCCACCGGTTTGCGGATATCGCGCCAAGCCATGATCAATGACGATCTTGGTGCAATTTCGGACCTGGTCGCCGATTATGGTCAGCGCGTTCTCGATTTCGAGGAGGGGACGTTCTACGCCTATATGGCCACCGCGGCCCTGTCGTCTGACGGTTTGGCGGTCTGGCTGGCGGCTGCCACCCGTGGATTTACTGCGGCGGGAAACCTGACCTCGGCGGGTACTGCCATTAACATCGCGTCGCTTAGCCTTGGTCAGGCGATCATCCGCAAGCAGGTTGGTATTGATGGTGCGAAGCTGAATTTGACGCCCATGATTCTGCTGGTGGGTCCGGACAAAGAGGTCGAGGCCAAGCAACTTGTCACGACGATCACTCCGGCGCTGGCGGGTAGCGTCAACCCCTTTTCGGGCCAGCTGCAGGTTGTGGTTTCGGCGCAGGTGACGGGCAACAACTGGTATCTGTTTGCCGACCCGGGCATGCCGGGCGGCCAGTGCTTTGTCTATGGCTATCTGAATGGTTCGGAATCGCCGCGTCTGCGGACGGAAGAGCCGTTCGGCGTGCAAGGCTGGGCGATGACGCTGACCCATGACTTCGGTCTGGGGGCTTGCGATTTCCGGGGCACTTACAAGAACGTCGGCGCATAACGCCCTGATGTGACGGCAGATCACTGACACCGGGCGGCCATTCGGTCGCCCTGTGTCGTTTCAACCCCCCAAAATGTGGAGAGAAAAATGAAGGGCTTTATTCAGGATGGCGACGCCCAGACGTTCGTGGCGCCCTATGCGGTCACCAGCGGTCAAGGGTTTCTGGTTGGTGCCGTAGTCGCGATTGCGCAGACCACCGTCGCCAGCGGTGCCAACGTTGAAGGCGCGGTTGAAGGCGTCTTTGACGTGTTGAAGGCGTCAGGCCAGGCGTGGACCCAAGGTCAGAAAATCTATTGGGACAACACCGCCAAAAACTTCACGAACATCCTGACCAGCAACACGCTGGTGGGTGCGGCGAGCCTTGCGGCGCTGACCGGCGACGTGGTGGGTCGGGTCTATATGGATGGTTGCATCCGCTGATGACCAGCGTCTTTGACGGTATGGCGGGCATTCTGAACGCGGTGTTCGGGGCGCCCGTCACCGTCATGGGCAATTTTCCGCAGGTAGTGCAAGCGATCTTTCGGGAAATGCCATACGAGCAGGAAAGCGCAGATGGGCGGACGTTTGTGGTGGTCACGCCCACCGTGCAGATCCGGAAAAGCGACATCGCGTCCTTGTCGCCCGGTGATCTGGTGGTGCCCGCGGCCACGCCTGGCCGCAGTTTCAAGGTCCTGAAACCCATCCCGTCCGGATCGCCCGCCAGCGACGCCTTTGTGACCTATGTGCTGGAAGAGGTTCTGTAATGCGCACCGCTGATCTGATCGCGCGGGTTGCGGCGCAATGCCCCGGCTTTGCCGCCGTCGACCATGCCCTGACCTCGAATGCGGAGGAAGCCCTGCCCATGGCGCTGATTACGCCGTCAAAGGTCGAGGCGCTGGAGGATGGGTTGGTCGGGCTGGGCATTCACAGCCAGATCGTCACCCAGACATTCTCGATTTTCGTGATGTTGCGCCGGGCACAGAACAGCGATCTGGCATCCAAGGCCGACGACCTGGACACCCTGACCGGACAGCTGCGCGCGGCGTTGCCGGGCTGGCAGTTTGATGCCGATCACGGCCCGATGAACTTTGTCGGCGGCACCTTGGACAAGTTCCACACCGGGGTCGTGTGCTGGCGTGAAGACTACTCCACCGAAACAGAATTGAGGCTGACGCGATGATCGACCTACCAAACCCGAGCGCGGGCGGCAGTTACCTGCGCGATGACAAAACGGGCGAATTGAGCCGCGTGGATGGCAAGAGCGGCGATGCCGCGCCCGCCGCTCCGCCGGATTTGCCGCCGCCGCCATTGGCGAAAATTCCGCCCGGCGCACCACCCGCCTCATCCCCGGCACAGGAGTAAATCATGCCCCGTCGTATGCGAAATCAGATCGTACAGGTACTGATCGAAAGCGTCTATGGCACCAACCCCGGCGGTTGGGCCGCCGCGGATTGCGTCCTCGTTTCAGAACTGACCATGAATATCCCGCGCGAAGGTCAAAGCCGTGACCTGATCCGCGGCTATATAGGCGCTTCGGAAGAGCTGGTTGGCGTCCGTCGCGCCGAATATAACCTGAAGGTCGAACTGGCGGGTTCCGGTGCGGCCGGGACGGTGCCGCAGTGGGGCAAGCTGATGCGGGCCTGCGCCTGTGCGGAAACCATCACCGCGTCAAACCGGGTTGAATACACCCCGATCAGCACTGCGTTGGAAAGCGTCACAATCCGGTTCTTCAATGACGGCGTGATGTATGTCGCCCGCGGGTGCATGGGCACGGCGAAAGTCGGTTTGACTGCCTATGAACGCCCGATGCTGGAGTTCAACTTCAAGGGCTTTGACGTGGCCGCATCTGTATTGGCGAACATCGTGCCCAACTTTGCGGCCTGGCAACGGCCGCAAGTTGTGTCGGATGCCAATTCCGCCGGCTTTAAGCTTGGCTGCACCTACACGGCCGGGGTATTGTCGGGCGGAACGGCGCTGATTTCCCGCGGCATGACACTGGACCTGGGTAATAGTGTCCAGCACATGCAATTGGTGGGCGGCGAGCAGATCGACATAACGGTCCGCGAGTCGACCGGAACCGGAATTGTCGAACTGTTGACAACCGACGAGGTTCAGTGGCGCACGGATATGAACGGCAACGTTCTGTCGAACATCGGTTTTGCGCATGGCACTGTGGCGGGCAACAAGGTGGTGGTTTTCGCGACCAACGTGCAGCGCCTGAACAACCAGATCAGCGACTATCAGGGACGGGCCCTGACCAGCTTTGATATGCGGCTGCTGCCGAATTCGGGCAACGACGAATTCAAGATCGTGGCGCTGTGAGCGATCTGGCAAGCCTTTCCCCGCAGGCAAAACGGGTGACGGTGGCGGGTCGCGATTTTGACCTGTCACCGGTGCGGATGGGGCAGCTGGCGGCCTTTTCGGAGGCCGTCATGCCTGTTGTGCCGCTGGTGCTGGCGGGGCGTGTTCTGGAGGCGGCTACCGGGCATTACGAGGGCATGAAGGCCGCACTGGCAATCGCCGCAAAGGCGGAACCGGATTGGCTGGATAATCTGGCACCGGACGATTTTCTGCGTCTTGTGGCCGCCGTGGTGGAGGTGAACGGCGATTTTTTCGTTCGGCGCCTGACACCGCTGATATTGGTGATGCAGGCGCAGATGCAGGCGGCAGTCGAGCGACTTGGGCCGCCGTCTTCGCCCATCTTGGACGCAACGGACATGCCCTCGCGGCTGTCCTAGACATGACATTGGGGCAGGTCCGCGCGTTGTGCGGCGGGCTTGACGTGCTGGACCGGGCAGACGAAGCGCGGCAGATCGGGGTCACGCGCCTTGCCATGTGGGGCGAGCCAGACGACATCGACAAGCATCTGGACCGGTTGCAGCCCGACAAGGGCCCTGACCCGGTTGACGCAATCCTTGCACAGTTTTCCGGGGGGGACTGATGGGCGAGCAATCTCTTAAATTACTGATCGACGCCAACAGCGATCAGGCTGTTGCGCAGATCAAAAAGGCGATCGAGGTGGTGTTCGGTCTGGGCAACGCCACGCTGACCGTCAATCAGGAGGCAACCGCCGCCTACCGCCAGACGCAAGCCGCGACCGATGCACTGGCAGGGGCCACTGCGGCGGCGGCGGAGCGGGTGCGTGCGGGATATGAGGCGATGCGCGGCGGGTTGGACCCGCTATATGCATCATCGAAGCGCTATGAGAGTGCGCTGGAGATGGTCAACGCGGCCCTTGATGCCGGGGTCATCAAGCAGGGTGAGGCCAATGCCGTCATGGCAATGGCCGAGGCGCGTTTTCTGAAAGTCGGGCAAGTTGCGAGCACAGCCGGAGGGCAGGTTGCCCAGATGGGCACACAACACCGCAACACAGGTTTCATGGTCCAGAACGCGGCCTTTCAAATCAGCGACTTTGCGGTGCAGGTCGGCATGGGCACCAGCGCCATGCGCGCCGCCAGCCAGCAACTGCCGCAGCTGCTGGGCGGCTTTGGCATGTGGGGCGCGGTGATTGGCGGTGCGGTGGCGGTTCTGGGGGCTTTGTTGCCTGTGCTGCTGAACACTTCCGATGCGTTGGTCGATGCGACAAAGGCCAATGATGCCTTCGGCAAAACCCTTGGAGCGTTGCAGAGCGACCTGTCCGCCGCGACAAGCCTGCAAAATGAATATGTGCAGGCCGTTGTCTCAGGCAATGCGGATATCATCGCGGCTGTGAAGCTTGAGGCGGCCGCGCGGGAAGCCCTCTTGAAGCTGGATCAGATCGCGGCAGAGGATGCCCGCAAAACCTCGCAACAGACGAAGGACAACGCGCTGATCGAGCAGCAGGCCGCACAGAATCAGGTCGACGCCCGGACGAAGCAGATCGAGTCCTTCAAAAAAGCTGGTGATTCAAACGACCTTGTCGCAGCCCAGGGTTTTCTGAAAGCCGAAGAGAATACTTTAGCAGACATCAATAAACGCGTTGCCCAAATTTCGGCAGAATGGGATCTGCACAATGCGCAGTTGGACCTGACAAATGCAAAGCTGAGGATCAACGGCGACATTCTTCAGCAAATCGCGGACGGCACGGCAAAAATCCCGGACGGGGTGCATAATGCCGCCAACGCCGCCTCACTTCTTGCTGACTATTTTGCCGCGGCCAAAGATGCCTTGGTGGCATTGGTAAATGCGCAGCCCGGCGCGGGCTGGCTTTCCGGCGCCATCAGTCAGGCCGCCCTGTTGCGCGGAACGCTTTGGGATGCTTTGGTGGCGGCCGATGCGGCCAGAACCACAAATCCGGATACCCCGCGCCTGCCCGGTGGTGTTGATGCATTGGCGTCGGGGGACATCAACCTGTCACAAGGGCATGTGACGCGAAGGCTACCTGTCGTGTCATCTGGCGGTGTTGGTGGTTCATCATCGGCAAGGGGTGGCATTGCGGACCTGGGCCAAGCCGGCACCGATGCGCTGAAGGCGATGGAAACCGCTATCGCCGGGGTCAACGAAAAGGTGGCGTTGGGCCTGATGTCGACGGCGGACAGCACCCGGGCCATCGCGGATGCCAAGGACAAGGCGGGCAACGCGCTGGCCGAGCTGTTGCCGCAGATCGAGGCGATCGGCACCCCGGCCGCCGCCGCCTTTTCGGCATCATGGCGCGAGGCTATCAAGGGGATGAGCGACGGGCTGAGCCGGGCGGGGCAGGATTTGTCCAAGTCCCTGTCAAGCGATTTCGAATCCGCGTTTGCATCCTTTGTCGGCGGCACGGCGACAGGCAAGGACGCCTTCGGTTCATTCACCCAATCAGTCATGGCTGACCTTGCCAAGATGGCAACGCAGCGGTTCACTGACAAATTCGTCACGCCCATTTTCAACACCATTTTGGGCGGCTTAGGCTTTGCCAAGGGCGGCGTGCCGGACCTGGTGCCCTTTGCGGCGGGCGGAATGCCGCCCTTGCCCGCGTTTCGCAACAGCATCGTGGAGCGACCCACATTCTTTGCGATGGGCGGTGCGCGGCGCGGCGTGATGGGTGAGGCGGGGTCAGAAGCGATCATGCCCCTGACGCGAGGCCCGGGCGGCCGCCTGGGTGTCGCCGCGCATGGCGGAGACGGCGGCGTGGTGGTGAACGTGATCAACAATGCGGGCGGGGTGAAGGTTTCCCAATCCAAGCGCAATGAGAACGGGTCCAGCATCATTGACGTGGTGATTGACCAAGTAAAGGGCGCCGTGGTTGACGACATCGCACGGGGTGGGTCAATCGCTGATGCCATGTCCAACACGTTTGGCCTGAACCGGAGGGGATTCTGATGCGGGTTTTCCCGGATACCCTGCCGCCGGCGTCATGGCCTTCCTATGTGTTGACGCCCCTTGACCAGTCGATCCGCACCGACATGGAGGTGGGTGAAGAGCGCGTGCGCCGCCTGACCTTTGCGCGGCGGGACACGGTTGATATCGAATGGCGGATGAAGGACGTTGAATTCAATGCGTTTCGGGCGTGGTTCGGGGATGATGCCTGGTCACTGACAGGCGATGCTGACGACATAACCACCTGGTCCAATAACAATTCCACGATATTTGCCAACGCCGCGTTTGGGCCCGATCTGCAGAATGTCGAGCTGGTTGTGGAAACGGTTGCAGCAAGCGTCATTCACGCGGTGACAAAAAGCCTGCCGTCCGTGCCGCAAAATGCGACGCTGGTTTTGCGGACCACGATCAAGGCAGCGGGGCGCGGATTCGCGCGGCTGGCTTTTTCAGATTGGGCCGGTGTTACCCATTACACCTTCATTGATCTTTCGACCGGGGTTCTTGGGGCGCAATCGGGCTTGATCAGCCGCGCGGTCAAGGATCGCACCGGCGGTTTCTGGCGGGTTGAAATGACCTGTGCGACCGGGGCCGGCGTAGCGACGCCATTCTGCCGGGTTAACCTGTCAACGGATGGCACCGCCACCGCCTACACCGGCGACGGGGTCAGCGGGGTCTATATTTGCGAACAGCAGGTGCGGCTTTACACCGGCTACGATCTGTATCTGCCAACCGACGCCGCCGGCAACGCAACGGGGGCTGCGGGCGGTTCAGGTTGGTTTTCAATCTCGCTGCCCTTCGGCGGCGGAATGGTTTTGAAACAGGCGCGATTTATCGGCACCTATGCGGCGAACCCGCTGCAAGGGCTGAACTGGTCGATCAAGGGAAAGATGAAGGTGCGCTGATGCCGGATGCCGCCCTGTCAGCCGCCATCAAGGAAGCCTACGCCAGCAGCCCCAGTGGCATTGTGGTTTATCACACGCTGGAAATCTGGAACGCCGCGCTGTCGGCGCCTATTCGGGTTGTGCGGGACACCGACCCTTTGGATGCCAAACTTGAGGCCACTGCACCACGTGATCCCGGCGCAACCGTCACCTTCGCTGGCTATGCATTCGACGTTGTTTTGCCGGAGCTTTCGACCAGTTCCGTGCCGTCCTGCGCCATTGTTATCGACAATGTTGACAGGCTGATCCTGTCGCAAGTCGATCTGGCCACAACGTCCGGCAGCCCGACCACGATTATCTATCGCCAGTATCTTTCGACGGGGTTGGCGGTGGGCCCGGAAAACCTGCCGGTCATGACGCTGACCGTTATGACCGTTAGCGCCACGCCGTTGAGGATCACGATTCAGGCCGGATTCCCCGATCTTCTGAACCGCAAGTTTCCGGCGCAAGACTACAGCCCGGAAGTGTTTGTGGGTCTGGCCTGATGATCAACCATTGGGCGGGCCGCTGGCTTGGTACCCCGTGGGTTGCCGGTGATACCGACTGCTGGAACCTGGCCCGCAAGGTTTGGGCCGCGCAGTTTGCGCGGGACGTGCCCCCTGTGGTTTTCGATCCGGTTTCGGCCTTCGACACGCGCCGCGCCATCCGCAATTTCGACCTTGGCCAATGGAGCCTTACCGATGAACCCCGTGAAGGCGATGCTGTGATGATGGCCCGGGGAACGACGCCCTGCCATGTCGGCATCTATCTGGCGGGGGGTATGGTGCTGCACGCGGTAGAGGGGGCGGGTGCAATCTGCACAGCGATTGACGGATTATCACGCGTCGGGTTTCGGGTGGTGGGTTTTTACGGGTGGGTGGGATGAGGGCGCAGATCGTCATTCACCGCAACCCGTTCGATCCCTTGGACCGGACGGTTGGCGAGTTGCGTCGTCCGTCGCGGGTCAAGCGGCTGGCCCCGCAAGGCCGCCCGGTCATTGCGGTCCTGAACGGCCGCCCGATCCTGCGCGCCGAATGGCGGCGTTGGGTAAGGCACGGCGACCACCTGGCCTTTGTCGTGCTGCCGGAGGGCCATGGCAGCAACCCGTTGCAGGCCATCCTGTCGCTGGCACTGCTGGCGTTTGCGCCCTGGGCGGCCGCAGGCATCTTAGGAACTACCACGGCGCTGGTCGGCACCACGTTGCTGGGGCAAGTTACAACACTTGCCATCAGCCTGGCCGGATCCGCACTGATTTCGGCGCTGATCCCGGTCAAATCGACGGGTGCCATGTCGCTGCCGCAGGCATCGGCAACCTACAGCCTTACGGCGCAGGGCAACACCGCGCGGATTGAGCAACCCATTCCGGTGCAATACGGCCGGATGCGGTTTACGCCAGATTTTGCGGCGCAGCCTTATACCGAATTTGCAGGGCAGGACCAGTATTTATACCAGTTGCTGTGTCTGGGCGCCGGCGAATTTGTGGTGGAAAATATCCTGATCGATGACACGGATGTATCCAACTTTGCCGAAATCACAACCGAAATTGTCGCACCGGGCGGTCAGGTCACGCTGTTCCCCTCTTCCGTTGTGACGAGCCCGGAGGTGGGCGGGCAAGAGCTGCTGGGCATGAAGGCCGCGACTTATGCGCAATCCGGCACCACGGTTACGGTAACGGAAACCGGTCATGGCCGGGCCACGGGGCAGGCGCTGGCGCTGGATTTCACGACGGGCACGGCTGTCGATGCGGTTCTGGCGATTGCCACCACGCCGACGGCGGACACATTCACACTGGTGGCGGCGGGCAGCCTGACCACCTCTGGCAACGTCAATGTGCGATCCGTGATGGGCGGGCTGAACGGCTTTGTCGCCTGCGGGTCGGGCAAGGTGGCGAACCGTCTGGCGGTCGATCTGATCTTGTCGCGGGGTTTGTTCGGTACATCCGGGTCGACGCTTACCGATAAATCCATCACGTTTTTGGTCGAGGCGCGGCAGATCGACGATACCGGTGCGGCGATTGGCGGCTGGCTTACGCTGGGGACGGAGACGATCACCGATCACACCACCACGCCGGTGCGCAAATCGCTGAGCTATACACTTGCAACAGCGGGGCGCTATCAGGTTCGCGCCTATCGCACCGATACCAAGGACACATCCACCACGGTCGGGCACGAAATTCTGTGGGCGGGCCTGCGGGCCTATCTGCAGGAACCGGCCAGCTACGGCACCGTTACGCTGCTTGCCATGCGGATGAAGGCGACCAACAACCTGACCCTGCAAGCGAGCCGTCTGGTGCGGGTGACGGCAACCCGCAAACTGCCGATCTGGAACGGCACCAGCTGGTCGGTCGCCACCGCAACCCGATCCATCGCCTGGGCTTTGGCGGACGCCGCCCGCAACGCGATTTACGGCGGCAACCTGCCGGATACCAGACTTGATCTGCCGGCGTTGCTGGCGTTGGATGCGATCTGGGCCGCGCGGGGCGATTATTTTGACGGCAGACTTGACCAACCAGGCACGTTCTGGGACGCGGCGGCCAGGATTGCGGCGACAGGGCGGGCAAAGCCGTTCTTGCAGGGCGGCGTCTTGCGGGTTGTTCGTGATGGTGCTGTGGTTGTGCCGGTTGCACTGTTTTCAATGCGGAATATCGTGCGGGGCAGCTTTTCGGTCGACTACTTGCAGCCCACCGACGATTCCGCCGACGCGGTGCGGGTCAGCTATTTCGACGGAACGACATGGACGGCGCAAAGCGTCATGGCAACACTGCCGGGCAGCACTGCGCTGAAACCTGTCAAGGTAGAGCCGTTCGGGATCACGCAGCGGGCGCAGGGCTTGCGCGAGGGATTGTATCTGGCGGCATGCAATCGCTATCGCCGCCGCATTACAAAATTCTCGGCCGAAATGGACGGGTTCATCCCTTCAATTGGCGATCTGATTGCTATTCAACACGACATGCCTGGTTGGGGTGCCCAGGCCGAGGCGGTGGCCTGGGATGCCGTGTCGCGGACGCTGACGCTGACGGAGCCTGTGACTTTCGGCACGGGGTCCTATTACGCCGGGTTGCGCCGCAAGGACGGCACCTTATCGGGGCCGTGGACCGTCACGGCGGGGCCCTCGGCCTACCAAATTGTGTTCAGCCTTGCGCCGGATTATGCGCCTTACACCGGCAGTGACTACGAGCGGACGCATGTCTCTTTTGGTGTCGGCTCGACCTGGGCTGCGCTGGCGAAGGTGTTGTCGGTCAGGCCGAAATCGCAGTATCTGGTGGACATCGAGGCGGTTGTCGATGACCCATCGGTCCATACCGCCGACACCGGGATGGTTGCCCCACCGATCCGGTTTTCGTCGTTGCCGACAGTGCTAACCCGCCCCGTTCTGAAACCGTTCATCGCGCGGCTGGACCCGAACGATGCCACGCGCGTGTTATTGTCGTGGGAGCCGGTGCCGGGCGCGGATACCTATGACATCCAGATGGCCGAAGGCGCAGACCCGGCGCCGTACACGGGCACATGGACACCCGTCAACAGCACCCCGGCGTCGAGTTTTACGGCAACGATCTTGTCGCCCTACCAAACCATGATCCGCATCCGACCGGTCGGCATTGCATCCGGCGACTGGATTGCCGTTGCCTTGGGTTCGTTGCTGGGGCGGTTCTGGAACATTAACGGCGCGGTGCCGATCTGGACCACCGGCAGCGCAGCATTTTGGAGGCCTCTATGACCGCACTGCCCCCTACCTCTGACTTCACGACGGCCGGCACGCAAACGCTGGCGCAAGCGGCGTATGGCAACCAGCGCAGTTTTCTGGCCGGGATTTTGGGCACGGACGGTCTGGCAGCGACCGCGCTGGCCACCTTGGGGGCATTCGGTGCCCAGTACCTTGCCAAGACCGCGACCTACACCGTGGCGGCGGCGGACAGGGGTGCCTTGATCAACGCCACCTCGGGGACATGGACGTTGAACCTTTTGGCGGCTGCGACGGCGGCGGCGGGCTTTTCGATTGCGATTTTGAATTCAGGCTCCGGGGTGATTACGGTCGACCCGGCGTCCTCTGAAACGGTAGACGGGGTTGCGACGATCGCCCTGCCGACCGGCGCCGGGGCTATCCTGGTCTGCACCGGCACCGCGTGGTTCAGCTTGCCCCTGCCGGGCGCGGCGCAGACCGGGCCGGTAGATGCGACAACCGGCCGTGCCCTGCGGGTTGATGCCAACGGCGGGGCTTTTGGCATCGGCAATCTTGGTACGCTTACGTTGCTGTCGAATATTGATTCCATCACAGCCCCGGCGGGTTGGCACCGGTTCAACGGAACCACGACCGGCACGCGACCGACCGATATCGGCCCGACGTTGCAGGGTGTGATCGAGGTCATCGTTTACGACAACGGCACCATCCATCAGCGGATGTGGCGCAACACCACGACGGGCACCAACGGCGGCTATTACAAGCGGGCTTATAATTCCGGCGCGTGGTCGGCCTGGGATTCGACGATCATGCGGTCGGGCCTTTTGGGGACCGTCAGCCAAAGTGGGGGTGTGCCCACCGGCGGGGTCATTGAGCGCGGATCGAATGCGACCGGCGAATACGCCAAATTCGCGGACGGCTCGCTGGAATGCTACTTCGTGATGTTGTCATCGAGTTCTGCGGCCGCGTCCTGGACCTATCCCGCGGCCTTCATCGCGGCGCCGGTTGTCAACGGCACGGCCATAGCCGTTTCGCTGGCGGTTCTATGCCTCGACGCCGCGCCATCCGCGACGGTGGCGACTTTTAGCGTGTTTGTCAGCGGCAGCACCCGCACCGCAGCAACCAGCCACCTGGTTGCCGTCGGGCGCTGGTTCTAAGCCCGAAGGATATGGCATAGCCAAGATGGTGGCGCGATGATTGATCTGGACCGCCGCACCGTGACAATCGGGGCGGTCACGTTGCGGCCCCGGCGTATCGAGTTCGACATTATCGCCTATCTTGCCGCGCACCCCGGCTTTGTGCGGACGCGGTGGCAGATATTGGACGCGGTGGGCTTGAGCCATAATTCCAATGATCGGGCCGTGGATACGCACGTCAAGCGCATTCGGGCGCACGGCATATCGGCCATAAAAACAAGCCCGTCCGTCGGTTATTATTGGGAGGATACATGAGTTGTTTATTCGCGCCCTTGCTGGTGTTTGGCCTGCCCGTCATGGGCGGCGCGGATATTCATCTGGGCAATCGGCTGGCAAGCGGGCCGTCGCACATTGAATGTGTGATGGATATCGGCGGAGTGCTGGTCGGAGTGTCTTGGGACAGTGCACCGGGTAACGTGCCGGACACCATAACGATCATCCCGCCACCGGGATATTATGCCGATCAACCCGTCGTCGTGTTGCCCGAAGGCGCCGATATCGTGGTCGCGGTCAGACCGATTTTAATGGGATAAGGACCATGACCGCAATGCAGTTTGAAAATAAGGTGACGATCGGGAATGTCCTGACAATGCTTGCGATGATCGCGGGGATGTTCTGGTCTTATTCGCAACTGCAACAAGAGCAGGCGCGGCAAGCGGACAAAATCGAGTCCATCAACGGGACACTCAGGGACAGGGTTGCACTGGTCGACGCCCGCAACGCGGCGTTTGAGACGCGCATGCGGGCTGTGGAGGTGGCACAGGCCAGCCAGTCCAGCGATCTGCAAAACATCTTGTCGGCGGTCAATGAAATTAAGGCCGCGCTGGCGGTTCGCGGGGCAAAACCATGAGCGGCCTCAAAGGGATCGTCATGCACTGGACGGCTGGCGGAGCCAAGGTGTCGGTGCTGGACAGGCAGCATTACCACTTCATCGTGCAGCAAGACGGCACCATCGTCAAAGGCGACTACGCGCCCGAGGACAATATTAGCATCGGTGACGGCCGCTATGCAGCCCACACGCTGAGCGCCAACACCGGGCGGATCGGGGTGTCAATGTGTGGCATGATGGGGGCGGTGGAACGGCCGTTTCAGCCGGGAAAATCACCCTTGAACTGGCTGCAAATCGAGGTGTTCTGTGGCCTGATCGCTGATCTCTGCATTCGGTTTGGCATTCCAGTAACCCGGCAGTCGGTCCTGACCCATGCCGAGGTGCAGCCGACGCTGGGCATCCAGCAACGCGGCAAATGGGACATTACATGGCTGCCGGGCATGGCTGCACCCGGTGACCCGGTGGCAGTTGGCGAGCGGCTGCGCCTCGACATCCTGAGGCATTTCAAGATCTGACACCCCTCCCAATAGCAAACCGCCGCATCTTGCGGCCCCAAAGCGCCTCGGCGCATCTGAAAGGATTCCCGATGTTTGATCTGAGCTCCGTCTATCTGAGGCTGGTGGCCTACGCCGCCACGTTTTTTGCCGGCCTGGTCCCCGCGTGGGCACTTGGCTGGCTTGCTGTATCGCCCGCGGGCCTGCTGCATATCGACATTCGCGGCCTGTCGGTGGCGATCCTGATTGCGGTGGTGGCATCCTTTTCGATCTTTGCGAAATGGGGCGTAAAGCCCGACTTTTTCACCGGGTCGGATTTGTTCGGCAGCTATCTGCGGGTTGCGATGTATTCCATCACCGGGCTGGTGGGCATGCTGCCCGCAGGTATCGCCGGGACGGTCTACATCGACAATCTCAACTATGGGCTGACCGTTGATCTGCCAAGCCTCGGCTATGCGCTGGCGGCGGGTCTGGGCCTAAACCTTGGCATCTTTCATGCGTTCGGCATCAAGCCCGCCAAGCGGTAGGGGTGCCGCGCGGCTGAACCCAACCCCAATCCCCGAAAGGACTATCCATGGCTAATCAGTTTTCCACCGGAGTGCGCAACGCGATTGTCGATATCATTGAGACAACAATCGGCACTTCGCCCACAATGGAAATTCGTACAGGCGCAATGCCGGCCAATGCCGCCGCTGCAGCCACCGGGACAGTGATTGCGACAATAATAATGCCATCCGACTGGTTGGGGGCTGCAGTGGGCGGTGTGAAAACCATGCTTGGCACGTGGCAGGACGCGTCGGCGGACGCAACCGGCACGGCGGGCTATTTTCGAATTATCACTGCCGGCACCTGCCACCACCAAGGCACCGCCACCGCAACAGGTGGCGGCGGTGACATGACGATTGACAACCCGGCGCTGGTGGCGGGTCAGGTGTTCAACGTTACGTCCTTTTCGTATACGGCGGGGGGTGCCTGATGCCTCTTACACTGGCCAACCGGGTCAAGGTCACGACGGCGACGACCGGCACCGGAACGGTCACGCTAGGCGCTGCGTCCAGCGGGTTCCAGACGTTTGCATCAGGCGGTGTCCCCGACGCGGCAACCGTTCGATATTTGCTTAATGACGGCGCGGCTTGGGAGGTCGGCCTCGGCGTCTATACAATCGGTGGAACGACAATGAGCCGCGTCTTGCTTGCCAGTTCAACTGGGTCGCTGTTGAACCTGTCCGGCGCTGCTACGGTTGCCATCACGGCGGTTTCCGAAGACTTGGCGCTGCTGGACCGGGCAAACACGTTCGCCCAGAAGGCCACGTTTGCCAAGGAATCCGGCATGGGTTCAATGGCATCCGACCCCGGCAGTCCGGTGAACGGCGATATCTGGTATAATTCGACAGAGAACCGTTTCAAAGCCCGGTCCAACGGCGTGACAGTCGCGCTTGATCCGCAAGGCGGGTTGCCGGGCATTCTGCCCGTGACGACCGAATACCTGCTGGCGGGTTGCATCACGGCACTGGCAACGGTGACGCTGGCGGGCGTGGCAAACCGCATGGACCTTGCCGCGTTTGTGCCTCTGGTGGATTTACCCGTCATCGGTGTCGGGATTAACGTGACAACAGCGGTTGCCTCGGCTTTGTCCAAGATCGTGATGTATGACAGCGACAGCCTTGGTCGCCCAAACGCGCTTTTGTTGGAAACCGCCGATCTGGATTGCGCCACAATCGGCCCTAAACCCGTCTCATGTTCTCTGACGCTGCGCAGAGGCAGGACGTATTGGCGCGGAACGCGGGTTTCGTCCACCGCCACGCTTTCAACCGTTGCGGCTGGCTCGCAGGCCTACTTGCCAATTGGCGCTATTTCAACATCGGCGCAAACCATGCTAAGGCGCACACTGACCTACGGTACTGGCGCGCCCAACCCATGGGGCTATGTTTCTTCCGAGGTGTCCGGGCAAAACCCGCCCGCCGTCTGGTTAGGGGTCTGACATGAATTACGCGCCATATATGACGCCCGATGGTGATTGGGCCGGGAATTTTTATGCCGACACGCCAATTCCGCAAGGGATGGTAAAAGCGCCGGATGGTGGGCGCTACGGCATGCGGTGGGCTGGGAAAGATTGGGCATCCGATCCTGATTCCGAAGACCGTGTGGACACATTCATCAGGGGGCCCGATGCGGTTTTACTAGCCGAACGCGCGGCCATGTCCTGTACCCGCTGGCAAATGATCGTGGCGATGGGGGAGGCAAACTGGGCCAAAATTACCCAATATGCTGACAGCCCAGATGCGCCATGGGCCATGCGGATCATCATCAGCAACGCGGTTGATGTGCCGCGCCTGTCAGAAACGGTGGACGCGCTGGCGTGGGTTTTGGGGATGGCGCCGGGGGAGGTAGACACGCTGTTCCGCGCCGCGACGGCGATGAAAGCGTAAATGCTCGGCTTTTATCCCCTTGGTGCAGCACCGCTTGGCGATGATGGGGCCGCTGTCGCCGGTGCCAATGCGGTTGCCGCCGGCACTGTCAGTGTTACAGGCGCGGCAACAGCAACAGCCTTGGCACAGGGGCAGGCCGCCGGCCCTGTCAGTGTTACAGGCGCTGCAACAGCCACAAGTGGCGCCGCCGGAGCAAATGCGCAGGTAGCGGGCACAGTTGGTGTTACGGGTAGTGCCACTGCCACCGCGCTTGCTCAGGGGCAGGCAGCGGGCCTGGTCGCGGTCACGGGCGCGGCAACCGCCACCGCACCAGTCCGGGCACTAGCCGCAGCAACCATCATGGTGACGGGCGCGGCCACCGCTACGACCGGCGCGCAAACCACCGGCGCGGCGCAATTCTCCGGCCCAGCCCGGTATGTCATGCGCACCGGCCCCGCGTTATACGTCTTCAAATCCGGCCCTGCGCAGTATGTCCTGCGAACGGGGCCTGCCACATACAGGGGTGCTGCTTGATGTTCAATCCTCACGTTGCGGATGGCATAAACTACACGGCTGATACCACCAAGTCGGGCGGCGGGTTTGACCCCGCAACAGGTGTCACAACCTTTGTCGGCTCTGTCGTCAATGCCTGGGTCCGCAATGCCGCCACGCAGGTTTCCACACAGGCCACGTCCTGCACTGTGGCTTCCGCCACGCAGGTGCAGGCCATCTTTGCGCCGGGTCTGTTGCCGGCTGGCTTATACAACCTGCAAATCCAGGCCACCCCGCCCGGTAAACCACTCCAGGTGATCAGCGATACGGATTGGCTGATAAAAGCTAACGCCGGGCCGTGATATCGAAGGCTCGGCACGTGGTGCCCGCCGATCGTCACCTTTTACAACACGCGCGTAACACCTTGATTTTGTTAGTGTGGTTTGTTGTGCTTTTTACAGGTGTTTGCGTGATATTTGGCTATCTTGACCGTGACTCATAATCACGGGGTCGGGGGTTCGAGTCCCCCCCTCGCCACCAATAAAACCAAAGGGTTAGGCGATGTCTGGAGAAGGATCGCCTGACCCGTTTACACCACCGTTTACAGTTGCTGTTCGCATTCCGTGCTTTTCAAGCTTTGCAATTGCGGAATCACCCAAGGCATTATCGCGGCTCAGGTAGTGTTTCGACAGAATTTCCTCGACCGTTTTCAGGTCATGTCCGGTTATTGTGGCAATCTCGGGGACGCTGCATCCGGCGATCGCGAGGCGGGTGACGGCTGTCCCACGCAGATCATGAAACGTCCGCCCCTCGATGCCGGCATCCACCTTGATTTTGGCAAAGCTCGCGCGGAACCCGTCACCTGTCCAGCTTTGCTTTCGGCTTGTGGAACAGATTGTCACCGCAACCCGTCTGGTCGCATCCAGTGCGGCCTTCAGGGTGGTGGTCACGGGAATGCGGACGTGCCGCCCGGTCTTTGACTGCCGCAGGCGCAGCGCCTGGCCGTCGTAGGCCGACCAGCTGAGCCGCAGGATGTCGCCCTCGCGCTGACCCGTGTGCAGGGCCAGCAGGAAGGGCAGGCGCACGGCCGGCGTGGCCTTGGCCAGCAGCGCCGCGATCTCTGTCTCTGACCACGTGATCTCTGCCCGACTGCCGCTGTAGAGCCGTCCAGGGCGTTCCAGCGGGTTGACCGTGATGCGGCCGCGATTTTTGGACCAGCTGAGAATGCGGGCAAGCACTGTCAGACAGTAATCACCCTCGCGTCGCCCTGCCATGCCGTCGCGCCAGTCAAGCATCATGCCACGAATGCGCGGATCCGGCCGGGCAAAAGTGGCAAGGGGAAGGTCACCAAATGCTGTTTCAATCTTGCGGATCCTGCGGATGTAGCCTTCGCGCGTTTCATCGGCCAGCGCCGCGAAGTCCGGACTTTGCTGATAGCCGGTGATCAGTTCCTGCAGCGTTCCGACGTGATGGGTCGGTTTGTCGCGTGAGGCTGTCAGCTGCTGCCATTCGGCGAGGAATTCCGGCGTGTCGGGGGCCGCCTCGATCCGGGGTCCACCGCGCCAGGCATAATGGTGCAGGCTGTGGCCGCCGCCGGCCAGCGGGCGCTTGACCCTATGAATGCCGCGCAGCACGAGATTCACGCTTTTTCATCCAATCGCCGAGGACATCCGGCTCTGGGATCACTTCTGACGTGCTTAGAATGATTCGACCATCCGTCAAGACCTCGGCACGGTTGACCACCATGCCGGCAGCGCGGGCTTCCTCGATCGCCTTCTGCAGGTTCGGGCGGCGCGGGCGGCGGGTGGTCATTTACCCTTCACCTTTAACTCACCAACGATTAGGATGGGCATTTCCGCAATAATCCGGGGTGCAATGTAGATCATTTCGCACGGCATCCCGATATCAATGCGCGCCTTACTTTCCATCTGATCTGCCGGAAAGCACTTGGCGAGTTCGATCTTTTCGGACCAGCCTGCACCACCCAGCCAGTATTGACCATTTCTCCGCAAGATGCAGATTTTCTGAGCACGAAGGTAGGCGACGTCGGTTTCGATCAATTCGGATTTCTGGTTCACTTCCCGCACCCCGCATAATAGCCGCCCGAATATTTGGGCCAATCCATTGCCCATCCGCCTGCCACCATCAGGCAGGCCACGTCCTGGCCGTCGTGGGGGCCGCTGGTCAACTGGCAGCGGGCGACGGTGCGGTGGTAGCGGTCGGACCCCTTGGCCTCGCAGGAAAGACCGGTGCCGTGCGTCAGTTGGATCAGGGCGCTGCGCGAGGCTGACCCGCCGGGGTGTGCCATCTCGGGGGCATCAACCCCCCAGATGCGGATCCGCAGATCGCCGGCCCGGATTGTGTCGCCGTCGGTGATCGTGAAATGCCCGGCCAGCAGGCAGATGGCGAGAGTGCAGGTCATAGAGGATTTCCTCCGGCATTGGCAAGTTGCAGCAGGATATCGGCGTGACAGGGGGCGTCCAGAGAACACCAGCAGGCAAGGTTCTTGCCGCGCAGTTCATGAATGCTATCCAGAATTTGGCCCATGTAGCTGTCCTTCGCCGGCCGCGGCGTCATCGTCAATGACGCTTTGAATCTGGCAACCACAGCCTCGGCGGTCGGATAATAGGCGCCGACGAAAGGGTTTCCCCAAGGGGTCGAACGGTCAACTTTGATCGTATTTTCAGGCATCCGCCACCCCTTGGTCCGGCGCAGCTGGATGCGGACGGGTGTAATCATTTTTGGCACCTTTTCGAGTTTGTTCCCCGCCATTTTGGCCAGACTGCAACGCAGAGCCGCCTTCCCTAATAGGGTGTAACGACGCATTATGGGCTGACCCCGTTCTCGGGCTGCACGGCGCGAATGGCGGCGCAAAATTCCGCAAGATCGTCCTGATATGGCGTGTCATCCGGCCAGTGCTTTTGCTCATCCTCAATCCATTGAAGGACTTCCGGCACAAGTCGTTTCGGGATGGCAACCGCCCCCGCCACCATCCGATCCGCGATATTGTCCAGCAGGTCGGTGGCTGGCATCGTCAAATATAACGGGAGCGGCTCTCCCGGAGAATAAGGCCATGCTTCGTCAATTTCGGCGACCTTGCACAACACCCGCGCAACTGCTTCCACGACTTCGGGGGGATGGGTCATTGTAAATCATCCATAATTAGCGGACGACGACCAAGCCGCGCTCGCAACGCTTGGAACAGGTGTTCCTTCATTTCCGGGACGCCCATGCGCATTTTCAGCGCCGCCCAATTGCGAACCACGTAGAAGTCCTCAACTATTTGGCGTAGGTCATCGTCGGTCAGATCAGCCCCGCGTAAGATTTGTTTTATGTCGGTCATTTGGCGGCTCCTGCGAGGGCGGTTAGGGTGGCATTAAAAGCAGCGAACAGGTCCGCCGTTTGCTCTGTCGGCAGGATGCGCTGCATTGCCTCCAACATCGCACTGCTCGCGTCGTATGCCACGCGGTCCAACAGCACCAGCGCCGCCTCTGCCGGATCGTGCGCCCCGATGTCGCCATGAGCCATCCCGCGCAAAGCCGCGCATTCGCGTTGCAGGCGGGTGATCTCGGCGGCGGCGCCCAACGGCGCATCATCGCATACGTTTCTGCCGTTCTTGATACGATGCCAGCCACCGCCCCGCAGCCGCCCCACCAGGTCTGTCGTGTCGGTCATGCTGTGGTCTCCTGTTTGTCGAGGTGCGCGAGGACGGCGAGGCCGAGCGGGGTAGCGCAGATGGCGGTCACGGCCTGTTCCGGCGAGAAGCCTTCGCCAGTTCCATTGCACTCTTCGCATACTGTCCTGCCGCCGGCTCCGTCGCACGTGTTCCACCCACCACGACCAAAGCAAGTGAGGCACTTGTGTCCGGTTTGGATTGCCAACCGCCATCCCGCGAAAATGACATGCAATCGCTTTATCGCCTGTTCTGCCTGTGTGACTTGCGCCGCCGTCAGCCCCGCCGCGATTGTCGCCGCGTCAGTCATGGATGTCACCGGAGACGGGGGTCACAATTGCCCGGTATTTGCCGTCTCGACAAAGATAAGGCACTCCCACCACCGCATCCGCTTGCAACTTGTCGAGGGCGGTGGGGTCCAGCGCGGCGACGATGCGGGCGGTGTAGTCGGCTTGCGCGGCGGCTTTGGCGAGGCCCTCGGTTCCAAAATCGCCGTTAACATTGCGTGACGACAAGTGCCAAGCGCCGCCATTTCTCCAAACCAGATATACATTCTGCGTAAGCATGGCATCGGCGCGATTAGCACGTGCTGTGTCTGACCATGCCCAAACCAGAGGCTTCAC
>JANXPK010000160.1 GCA_025357355.1 Rhodobacterales bacterium | reverse complement strand
CTCGAGCGTCTTCTTGCCGAGCGCGAGCCGGTGTTCGGTCACGACCAGCCGTTCCTGCGGTTCGGGCGGCGTGACGCTGGCTGTCGGCGTGGAGGCGCCGGGTGTTTCTTTGGTGGTGTCGGTGGCAGGCATTGGGCGAGGTTGTCGCAGGTTGGACAGGACAAGGGCCTGCATCAGGGGTTGAAGGACCGGCTGGCAGGAGATGCCTGGGCTCGGACACTGGGCGACAGCGCAGGGTTCACCAGCCGCTTTGAAACGGTGATGGAGAAGGTGCGGCTAAAACCATGAATTATATTTAATATCATAGTGTTATTATAGTAAGTTGAGGCATTGCATGAATGTTGTGATGGCCGCCAGACTGAAAGATCGCCATTTGAGCAAAAGACGCGGTGGGGGTTTTGCACCCCACTCCCCCGCAAAGTATTTGCAAAAGGCCATATCCGGGGGTGTTTGAAATCCTCCGGATCACAGACTTGCGCTGCAATCCGGAGGAGTTCGGGCTTGGTTCATCCAGCCTTCGCTCAACTCGCCATATGGAGTGCGGCCTAGATATCCAGTGTGTTCTCATGCTCCCAGCGCGAGAAATGGGCGGTGTAGCTGTCCCATTCCCTGGTCTTGAGGTTGAGATAGGCGTTCGAGAACTCTTCGCCCATCATCGCCCGCAAGGTCTTGTCACGGCCGTACTCGCGCAAGGCATCGAGCAGGTTCAGCGGCAGCTTCGGCGCACCCTTCACGGTATGGCCCATCTGGTACATGTCGATGTCATAGCGCCGCCCCGGATCGGCGTTGGTACGCACGCCGTCCAGACCGGCGGCGATGATGACGGCCTGCAGCAGATAGGGGTTGGCGGCGCCGTCGGGCAGGCGGAGTTCGAACCGTCCGGGACCGGGGACGCGGACCATATGGGTGCGGTTGTTGCCGGTCCAGGTCACCGTGTTAGGCGCCCAGGTGGCACCCGACGAGGTGCGCGGGGCGTTGATGCGTTTGTAGCTGTTCACGGTCGGATTGCAGATCGCGGCGAGGGCCGAGGCGTGTTTCATGATGCCGCCAAGGAAGGCGCGGCCCTTGTCGGAGAGGGAAAGCTCCTTGGAAGGATCGGAAAAGGCGTTGGTCTTGCCGTCGGGCGACCAGACCGAGATATGGGCGTGGCAGCCTGAGCCGGTCAGGCCTTTGAAGGGCTTGGGCATGAATGACGCGCGAAAGCCGTGCTTTTCAGCGACCGATTTCATCATGAACTTGAAGAAGGAATGCTTGTCGGCGGTCTGCAGAGCATCATCGTATTTCCAGTTCATCTCGAACTGACCCACCGCATCCTCGTGGTCGTTCTGGTAAGCCTCCCAGCCCAACTCGAGCATGTAGTCGCAAACCTCTGAAATCACGTCATAACGCCGCATCACCGCCTGCTGGTCGTAGCAGGGTTTTTCGGCGTTGTCGTAGGGGTCGGACACCCGCTCACCATCGGCGGACAGGATGAAGAATTCTGGCTCCACCCCGGTTTTCACCCGCAGGCCGTCTTTCGCCGCCTCGGCAATCACATGTTCCAGCACGTTGCGCGGCGCCTGAGTGACCAGCTTGCCCTCCATCGTGGCGCGGGCGGCGACCCAAGCGACCTCTTTCTTCCACGGCAGCTGGATCACCGAGTCGGCGTCGGGGACGGCCATCAGGTCGGGGTGGGCAGGGGTGAGGTCAAGCCAGGTGGCAAAACCCGCAAAACCGGCGCCCTCGACCGCCATGTCATTGATCGCCTGCCATGGCACCAGTTTGGCGCGCTGACCACCGAAGAGGTCGGTGTAAGAGATCATGAAGTATTTGACGCCCTTGTCTTTGGCCCATTTGGCAAGGTCTTTGACCATGGAGAACTCCCTGAAGGTTCGGTGCTTATGCGGGTTCGCAGCGCACGTCGGTTTTTACGGAATTGGCGATGAAACATTCGTCATGCGCGGCATGGTGCAGCGCAAGTTCGTTCTTGGGGATCGGACCGCTCCAAGTGATATGAGGGTGCAGGGTCACCTGGCTGACCCAGACGCGGCCGTCGGTTTTGGTCATCACACCTTCGGCGGTGTCGTCGTAGCTGTCGACAACATGGCCCGCCTTGGCGGCAAGGTGGAGAAAGGTGAGCATGTGGCAGGACGACAGCGAGGCGACGAAGGCCTCCTCCGGGTCCACGCCTGACGGATCGGCAAAGCGCCCGACGACATGCGGCGAGGCCGAGGCGCGGAAGCTGACGCCGCCATCAAAGCTCCACTGATGGCCGCGCCCGTAGCGGTTGTCGGTGAAGGGCTCATCCGCAGCACGCTGCCAATGGATGGTGGCGGTGTAGATCATTCAGCGCCCCGGGATCCAGCTTGTGCCCGCCAGCGGCACACCTGCCATAGCGGCGCTTTCCACCGTCAGGGCGCACAGGTCTTCGGGTTCCAGATTGTGCAGGTGGTTCTTGCCGCAAGCCCGCGCGATGGTCTGCGCCTCCAGCGTCAGGACCTTGAGGTAGTTCTTGAGGCGGCGACCACCGAGGATGGGGTCAAGGCGGGCGGCAAGGGCGGGGTCCTGCGTCGTGATGCCCGCAGGGTCGCGACCCTCGTGCCAATCGTCATAGGCACCGGCAGTGGTGCCAAGCTTGCGGTATTCGGCTTCGAGAGCGGGGTCGTTGTCGCCAAGGGCGATCAGGGCGGCGGTGCCGATCGAAACGGCGTCAGCGCCCAAAGCGAGGGCCTTGGCCACGTCCGCGCCGGTGCGGATGCCGCCTGAGACGATCAGTTGCACTTTGCGGTGCATGCCAAGGTCTTGCAGCGCCTGAACCGCGAGGGGGATGCAGGCAAGGATGGGCATGCCGACGTTTTCGATGAAGACATCCTGCGTCGCCGCCGTGCCACCCTGCATGCCATCGAGCACCACCACGTCCGCGCCCGCCTTCACGGCCAAGGCGGTGTCGTAATAGGGCCGCGCACCGCCGACCTTGACGTAGATCGGCTTTTCCCAGTCGGTGATTTCGCGAATTTCAAGGAGCTTGATTTCAAGGTCATCGGGCCCGGTCCAGTCGGGGTGACGGCAGGCCGAACGCTGGTCGATACCCTTGGGCAGGTTGCGCATGGCGGCCACGCGGTCGCTGATCTTCTGGCCCAGAAGCATGCCGCCGCCGCCGGGCTTGGCACCCTGCCCGACCACAACCTCGATCGCATCGGCGCGGCGCAGGTCGTCGGGGTTCATGCCGTAGCGCGACGGAAGGTATTGATAGACCAGGGTTTTGCTATGCCCGCGCTCTTCCTCGGTCATACCACCGGCGACGGCGGCATGACCGACGAGGAGCGCGGCCATTCCTCGATCCTCGTCTATCAGTACCTGCCGTCGCGCTACGGCATGAACCCCGACGACCTGCGCCGCGCCGACGCCGTCGAGGTGGTGGTCGGTCAGGGCGCTAAGCCGGGCGGCGGCGGCATGTTGCTCGGGCAGAAGATCTCGCCGCGCGTCGCCGCCATGCGAACGCTGCCCGAAGGCATCGACCAGCGCAGCGCGTGCCGCCATCCGGACTGGACCGGACCCGACGACCTGGAAATCAAGAT
>JANXPK010000121.1 GCA_025357355.1 Rhodobacterales bacterium | reverse complement strand
AAGATCCCTCGAATAGGCCCGTGTCATCCAAAACCTCCCTGCCCAAGATACAGGAAGGGAATCACGAAAATCAACGCAAGGGAATCCCCGATGATTCAGTCAAAAGCTGATTTGCTCTAGGACCCTCGAGTTTTGTTGGGTTCACAGATGGATGACGCCAAGACGCGCCGCATGGGCGACGGCGTCGGTTCGGCCAGTTGCATCAAGCTTGTCGGCCAAAGAACGCACGTGAAACTTGGCGGTGTGAACCGAAATCCCAAGCCGCCGGGCGATCAGCTTGTTCGACGCCCCCTCAGCCAGAAGACCTAGTACCTAATGCTCGCGCGTCGTCAGCAGGTCTCCATCGTTCCTTTCCTCTGCGTTCCGGGGTCGGACCGGCACGATCAGCGCGGCATCGGCGTCCTGGCCCTGATCGACCAGGATGATCCCCGGTACCCCCGACAGCAACATCGTCAATCTCTCGGCAACGCCCTGATCCGGGACTTGCAGGGCGATCCTTATCGCAGCCTCTTGCGGCTGATCGCGTTCGGTCAAGCCGCTGGCCTTTCTCCGATGGTCAGCGCGAAGGAGCGGACTTCCTCGCCGCGCTTGACGCTCAGCGAAACCACGGCGCCGATGCTGGCCGGCCCCAGGTCGCGCATCAACTGTTGGAGCGGGCGTATCGGCTGATCGTTCCAGCTCAACAGGAAATCGCCTTGAAGCAGGCCGGCCGCAGCACCCGGCCCGGTGGAATCAACCGACGTGACAATGATGCCGGGCGTGCCTGGCCCGTCGACCGTCACGGGAAACAGGCCGAGACCGAGGTAGCCACTCGCAAAGTTGCCATGTTCGGCAAGACGGGCGGCGACACGGCCAATGGTGGCAGTGGGGATGACAAGCACTCTTTGCTTCGGCCCAAACACCACCATTCCGTATGACTGGCCGGCCGCGTCAAGAGCCAGACCGCCCTTGGCGCTCTTGCCCAGGCGGACGTCAAGATCGATGCGCGCGTCGATTTCGCCGCCACGCATCGCGCGCCATGGGCCAGAGACGTGTGACACGACACCGAGATGTGAGCTCGGAGCGCCATCGAACGATCCGACAGCAATCGAAAGCGAGCCTGCAGCGGGCGTCGAAGTCACAGATGTTGCGGACGCCAAGTCGGCGTCGTGCCGCAGCACCGCCACGTCCGTCGTGGGATCGCGGCCGGCAAGGGTCGCGCTGACCTTGGCACCACCGCGAAGAACGAGTTCGTAAGGCCCCTCGTCGGCAAGAGATTCCTCAGATGTGACGGCAAGGCCGGGCCGCCAGGCAAAGCCGCTTGACCGGCTGCGCGGCGCATGGACCCCGACGACGCCACGGGACGCGGCGGCGACCAATTCCGCCAGATCGTTCGAGAAGGATTGCAGTGCGTTTGCTGTTGCCAACCGGGCCATCGCCGTTACTCCATTGGTGACTGCAAGCAATGTGGGTGTGGTAGCGAGCATCTGCTACCTGCCCTGATGGTCAGGTTCCCGCCCATGGCGACACCGACGAACCTGCCGACCCGGCCAACCCGGTTTGCCGACAGTGTCGATGTCAGACCGGCAGGCCAAATTGCTTTCGCAGGCTCTTGTCGAACGCGGACGCAGGGACGAAACGGCGCAGCAAACCGAGTTGGCGCGCCTTTTTACCCGCTCTGTGGCTTTGTTGATGGCGTGGATGCCCCCTCCTGACGGCATTGCAATGTGCCAATGTGATGATTGTTGAAGCCATCACAGAAAGAGAGGACATCCATGTCGGGCGTTACCATCATCGGTATTGACCTTGCAAAGCGCGTATTCCAGTTGCACGGCGCGCGCGACGACGGGTCGGTTGTGTTTCGCAAGAAGCTTTCTCGGGGTCAGGTGCTGGCGTTCTTTGCCCAGCAGGCCAACTGCGTTGT
>JANXPK010000116.1 GCA_025357355.1 Rhodobacterales bacterium | reverse complement strand
GCGAGGTGCAGCAAAAAAGAAAGGGCGGGGTAAACCCCGCCCTTCGTCGCCCTTGTGGGCCTGATCAGTGAGCAGCCGTCGCGGTCGCAACTTTCTTGACCGACGCGGTCACGTCGTCTGTGGCTTTCTTTACCGCAGCGTCGCCTCGGTCGAGACGTCCTTGCCAGCCGCCATCAGCAGCTCGACGGTGTCCAGTTGGACTTTCTTGGCAACTTCCGCGAAAGCCGCCAGATTTTCGGCAGCCAGCTCAGCCGCGGCCGACGCGAAATCGGTCACCGACTTGGTGTAATCGGCGGGCTCGGCCTTGGCCTTGGCAGCCACGGTCAGCTTGGCGAGCGATTCCTTGGCCCATTTGGCCGAGATCTCGGTCGACTTTTCGGCAGCTTCCAAAGCAACCTTGGTCAGCTTTTCGCCGAAAGCCGCCTGGCTCTTGAACGCGTTCTGGAAGGCCGAGGCGTCAACCGGGAAGGAAGCCATCATGTCCTGCATCGTCTTGGTGAAGTCGTTGGTCTTGGTCATTTCAAGTCTCCATGTCATCCGGGGTCTGCCCGTTTCTGATGACACCCATATACATGCTGCACTGCAGCATTTCAAGTGAAAGTTCTGCGACGCGGCGATGACATTCCCGCATAGCGGGTATCCGAAACTGTGGGGGCTGGAGCCCGCGCCTTGGTCGTTACCCTTCGGGCGGGGTCGCAACGACATAAGTGCCGGGCGCCGGGCAAAGGATCTTGGCGGCGCGCCGAGCGGCGATCTCGGGACCGGAACGCTCTGCCAGCCAGTCCTTCCAGCGCGGCCACCAACTGCCTTGCGTAAAGGTGGCACCTGCCTGCCAGTCCTCTGGCGCGCCTTGTGGAGTGCCGCCCGAATAGTGGCCATATTTCCCTTTGGCGGGCGGGTTCACGATGCCCGCGATATGCCCGGACTGCGACAAAATGAAGCTCTTGTCTGCGGACCCCATTTGCTTGATGCCGTTGAAGCTCGCCTTCCACGGCGCGATGTGATCGGTCTCGCAGGCCACGGCGCAGAGCGGCAGCTTGACATCCGACAGACTGACCGGCTTGCCAAAGACCTTGAAACTGCCCTTGGCAAAGCCGTCGTCCTGACATAGGCCGCGCAGATATTCCATGGCCATCTTGCAGGGCAAATTGGTGCCGTCACTGTTCCAATACAGAAGGTCAAAGGCGGGCGGCGCCTCGCCCAGCATGTAGCTTTTGATGGCAGGCTGATAGATCAGGTCGTTCGACCGCAGATAGCTGAAGGTTCGGCTCATATAGTCCTTGGACAAGATGCCATCGGCTTGGGTCTGCCGCTCGATCCCGTCGACGAAGTCATTGCCAAGAAACACCCCGACCTCGCCAGGATCGGAAAAGTCGGTCAGGGTCGTGAAGAAGGTGGCCGAATTGACCGTGCGGTCCCCTGCCTTTTGCAGATGCGCCAGTGTCATTCCCAGCGTCGTCCCCGCGATGCAATAGCCCACCGCGTTGATCTGGGCCTCATGTGTGATCCGCCGCACTTCCGCCATCGCGGTCAGAAAGCCTTCGCGGATATAGTCGTCCATCGACGTGTCTGCATACTCTGGCCCCGGATTGACCCAAGACACCACAAACACCGTAAAGCCTTGTTCCACCACCCATTTTATCAGGCTGTTGGCGGGCTTCATGTCCAGCACATAGAACTTGTTGATCCAGGGCGGAAAGATCAGCAGCGGCGTCTTGTGCACGGTCTCGGTGACTGGTGTGTACTGGATCAATTCGAAAAGCCGGTTGCGGAATACCACGGACCCCGGTGTCGTCGCGATGTTGACGCCCACCGTAAAGGCCTCGTGATCAGCCAATGTGACCTGAAGCTCGCCGTGCCCCGCCTCGATGTCACGGACAAGGTTTTCCAGCCCGCGCACCAGACTTTCGCCGTCGGTGGCCATGGCTTTTTCCAACGCATCCGGGTTGGTGCCTAGAAAATTGGTCGGCGCGAACATGTCCACGATCTGCTTGGTGAAATACGCGACGCGCTTGCGATCGCGGTCCTCCAGCGTCTCCATGTCGCCCACGGCGGCCTTCAAAGCCTCGGCATTCAGCAGATACTGCTGCTTGAGGTAGTGAAAGGCCGGGTTGGTATCCCAGACCGGATTGGCAAAGCGTTTGTCCTTGGGCCCAGGATCATTGGGCGCGTCGCCCTTGACTAGGGCCTGTTGCGCTGCGACATAATTTTGCAGCGTCTTGCCCCAGTAGCCGATTTGATGCTCCAGCACCCGCGCCGGATTGTTCAGCATTTCGGCCATATAAGCCGCCGCCGCCTTGACATAGACATCCTGCCCCGGCCCATCCAAAGCCGGGTCATGGGCCTTGCGCGATGCCACAGCCTTGATCAAACGGGCCGACAGCACCTCGACCTTGGCCAAATTGTCCTGCAACCGCCCCAGTTTTGCCGCTGCCTCACCGTCATCGGTTGTCATCTTAATCATTCGCCCCTATGTTTTCTGCAAGAGCAGCATAATCGGTGGGCCGGGCCCGAACCCGAGCAAGGAACCCGTGATGAAGTATATGGCCACTTACGACATGATGGAAAGCATCCGCAACACCAATGAGTGGATGGGCGCAACCGCGCGCGCAATGGCCAGCTATCCGGTCTTCGCGTTATCGATGAACCCGATGCTGCAACTGACCGCCGCCTGGGGCGAGGTGGCCGAACGCAGCTTTGGCCGCATGGTGGCCCGGCCCGACTGGGGCATCCGCTCGATTGTCGGCCCCAAGGGGCAAGACCATCTGGTCGATATCGAGACAGTGGTCGAAAAGCCGTTCTGCAATCTGATCCGCTTTGCCGTTCGCCGCCGCCCGCAAATGGCACGCCGTGTGTTGTTGGTCGCGCCGATGTCGGGGCACTATGCCACGCTGCTGCGCTCGACCGTCGCCAGCCTCTTGCCCGACGCCGATGTCTTTGTCACCGACTGGCACAATGCCCGCGATATTCCGGTGTCGGCTGGCAAATTCGACATCGAGGATTACACGCTTTATCTCGTCGAATTCATGAAGGCCCTGGGTCCGGATACCCACGTCATCGCTGTCTGCCAGCCCGCGCCCCTGACCCTGGCCGCCACCGCCTATCTTGCAGCCGAGGATCCATCGGCACAGCCGCGCAGCCTGACCTTGATCGGCGGGCCGGTTGACCCTGACGCCGCCGCGACCGACGTCACCGACTTTGGTCGTCGCATCACCATGGGACAACTGGAACAGATCGCCATTCAGCGGGTCGGCTTCAAGTACAAGGGTGCCGGGCGGCTGGTCTATCCCGGTCTGCTGCAACTGCAAAGCTTCATGTCGATGAATGCCGAGCGCCATTCCAAGGCGTTTTCCGAGCAAGTCATGCGCGTTGCCCATGATAAGGCCTCTGATCACGATGCCCATAACCGCTTCTACGACGAATACCTTGCCGTGATGGACATGACGGCCGAGTTCTACCTTTCGACCGTCGAGCGCATCTTCAAGAACCGCGAAATTGCCGACAACCGCTTTGTGGTCGCGGGCAAGCCGGTCGATCTGGGTGCCATTACCGAGGTTGCGGTGATGACCGTTGAAGGCGCCGAAGATGACATTTCCGCGCCCGGCCAATGCGTTGCGGCCCATGCCCTGCTGACCGGGCTTGATGAGGCCAAGAAGACCCGGCATCTGGAGCCTGGGGCCGGCCATTATGGCATCTTTGCCGGCAAAAGCTGGCGGCTCAACATCCGCCCGCTGGTTCTGGGCTTCATCGACGCCCATGGCGGCCCCGACAAAACCAGGGTCAAACCGATCCGTCTGGCCTCAGCGCAGTAGGATCGCGCCGTTCAGAAAAGCCTCGATGGCTTCGGACACCAGCTCGGGCTGCTCAAGGCTGGGCAGGTGCCCAGCTCCCGGGATCACGCACATCTTGCCGTATGGCATCAGCCCTGCCGTGAATTCCTGCCGTTTGACCGGCAACAGAGTGTCAGCCTCGCCCGCCATGATCAGCGCCGGGATTTTGATGCGGCGCATGGTCTTTTGCTGATCAGGACGACGTTGCAGCGCCCGGCTTTGACGCAGAAACACCCCTTCGCCCAAACCCAGCGCCATATCGCGGACCACGGCCAGCACATCAGCGCGCCACTCGGTTTCGGCCAAGGCATCTGCGGGGATTTCCTCGGTCATTGCCGCGACCAGCCGCCCGGCGCGTGCCGCAACGATCCGCGCTTCGCGCTCCACCGCCACTTCTGGCGTTTCGGCCAGCGGCGGGGTCGCGATCAGCACAACGCGCGTGACCCTATCTGCGGCTCGGCGTAGCACATCCAACGCTACCGCCCCGCCCAGACCCTGCCCGATCAGTGCAAACTTGGCCGGTGTCTGATCCAGCACGAACTGACTGTTTTCCTCGACCGTTTCGCCATGGGTCGGCAGGATGATCTGCATGGCCCAGTCGGCCCCAAGGGCCACCATCTGGGGCAGGAACAATCGCGCATCGCACATCAGACCCGGCACAAAGATCAGCGGCTCTCGCATTGCTTACTCGCACTTATGTTGAGAAAGTATAAGAGCAGCTCCGTCTCCTCACTTCAACAACTGTTGTGATCTTGCTGAACGGCAAAAGGAAATCGTGATCTTGTTGTATTTCCGAAAGTCGCCATATCTGTGAAAAGTATAAGATGGTCCGGTGGATTTCCGACGAATTCTACTGCCATCATCTGTCTCGGAAGATCTCATTGCGCAATATCAGGTTGAGATGCGCCTCAAAACATCGTCCACAGCCGCCGCAATCAGCCCCAGGCATTCGGGCGTGGAAAATCGGTGATCGGCGCCCTTGACCAGCGTCAGCTGCATGTCGGGCGAGGTTGCATGGGCCATCAACCGCACTGCCACCTCCTGCGGGACATCAACATCCGCTGTTCCCTGGAACAGCCGGACCGGGAACGGCAAATCCAGCGGCGTGCGCAACACCAGTCGCTGACGGCCCTCGTCAATCAGCCGTTTTGTGATGATGTAAGGCGCGGCGGAATAGTCGCTTGGGGAGGCGATCTGCCCCGTGGTCATTAACTCCGCCCGCTGCGCCGCGGAAAATCCCGCCCACATGCTGTCCTCAGTGAAATCGGGCGCTGCGGCGACGCCGACAAGCCCGGCTATGCGCTCCGGAATTGCCCGCGCCAATAGCAGTCCGATCCAACCGCCCATCGACGAGCCAACCAGAACCTGCTTGCCTTGCGTCTCGGCTGCGATCACCGCCAGGGCGTCTTCGAACCAATTGCCAATCGCGCCGTCAAGAAAATTGCCTCCTGACTGACCATGACCCGAATAGTCGAACCGCAGATAGGCTTGCCCGGTCTGCACGGCCCAGTCATCCAGGAATTGCGCCTTGGTGCCGGTCATGTCCGAGCGAAATCCGCCCAGAAAAACCACACCGGGCGCACGACCCGCTCTGCGGAAATATGCAATGCGCCGTCCGGCAGAGGTGATCAGAAACTGGGGCTCCAAAGCGGCCTCTCCCTTTTGTTGGCCTTCATAGCACTGCGGACGACCCGCGCAAACCTTTCCCAGTGGTTAACGGAAAATGCCAACATATTGAAATTAAATGGCTTTGCAAAGTGTCCACATGCGGACACTTTTTCTGGCCCCGGTTGACAATCCGCCAGACCCGCGTCAAAACCCTGCCAACATAACCCGCAACCGGGCGTTTCGTAGGCGCCAAACCGATGAGGTGGACCAAATGTCCCAGATCTCCCTGACATTTCCCGACGGCACCAAGCGCGACTATGCGGCCGGCGTGACGCCCGCCGAGGTCGCCGCTTCGATAGCCTCTGGTCTGACCAAGAAGGCGATCTCGGCCACCGTGAACGGCGCACATTTCGACCTGCAATGGCCGATCAAAGCCGACGCCACCATCGCCATTCACACGATGGCCGATGACGCCCAGGCGCTTGATTTGATCCGCCATGACTGCGCCCATATCATGGCCCGCGCTGTGCAAGAGATCTGGCCCGACGTGAAGGTCACCATCGGGCCGGTACGGGATTATGGCTGGTTCTACGATTTTGACCGGGCGGAACCCTTCACGCCAGAAGACCTCGGCGCCATCGAGGCGCGGATGCGGCAGATCATCAATGCTCGCGACCCGGTGCGCACCGAGGTTTGGCCGCGCGCCGATGCGATCAAGTTCTATGAGGCCAAAGGAGAGCCGTTCAAGGTAGAGCTGATCGGACGCATTCCCGAAGGTGAGGACCTGCGGATGTACTGGCATGGGCATTGGCAAGACCTCTGCCGCGGGCCGCATTTCCAGCATACCGGCCAGGTGCCCGCCGATGCGTTCAAGCTGACCCATGTCGCCGGGGCCTATTGGTTGGGTGACAGCACGCGCCCGATGTTGCAGCGGATTTATGGCCTGGCCTTCAAGAACCGAGAGGACCTGAAGGCCCACCAGACCATGCTGGAGGAAGCCGCCAAGCGTGATCACCGCAAGCTTGGCCGCGAGATGGAGCTTTTCCATTTGCAGGACGAAGCGCCGGGCATGGTGTTCTGGCATCCGAACGGCTGGCAGATCTGGCGGACGCTGGAAGACTACATGCGCGGACGGCTGCGTCACGCAGGTTACAAGGAAATCCGCACGCCCCAGGTGGTGGACCGGGTGTTGTGGGAGAAGTCGGGCCATTGGGAGGCCTACCGTGAGAACATGTTCATCGTCGAGGTCGACGAGGAAGGTGCCAAGGAAAAGCGCATCAACGCGCTGAAGCCGATGAACTGCCCATGCCATGTGCAGGTCTTCAATCAGGGACTGAAAAGCTACCGCGACCTGCCGCTGCGGCTTGCCGAGTTCGGTTCGTGCCACCGCTACGAATCGTCGGGTTCGATGCACGGGCTGATGCGGGTGCGCGGCTTTACGCAGGACGACGCGCACATATTCTGCACCGAAGACCAGATCGAAAGCGAATGCGCGGGGTTCATTGCCCTGTTGTCATCGGTCTACAAGGACCTCGGTTTCGACAAGTTCGACATCAAGTTGTCGACGCGACCGCCGGTGCGGATCGGCTCGGACGAGACCTGGGACAAGGTTGAAAGTGCATTGACCAATGCAATTCAACATCTTGGCTTGCCATACCAGATCAATCCCGGTGATGGCGCCTTTTATGGCCCGAAGCTGGACTTCAAGCTGACCGACGCTATTGGGCGCGAGTGGCAATGTGGCACCTTTCAGGTCGATGCGCAGTTGCCGGTCCGTCTGGGAGCAGAATATGTGGGAGAGGATGGCGCCAAACACCATCCCTACATGCTGCATCGCGCTATCCTGGGCTCGTTCGAACGTTTCATCGGCATCCTGCTGGAAAACTATTCCGGCCGCCTGCCGTTCTGGCTGGCTCCACGGCAAATGGTGGTTTCATCCATTGTGTCGGACGCCGACGCCTTTGTGTACGAGACCACCAACGCGCTCAAGAAAGCCGGGGTCCGGGCTGAGGCCGATACCCGTAACGAGAAGATCAACTACAAGGTGCGCGAACATTCCATAGGCAAAGTCCCAGTGATTCTGGCCGTCGGCATGAAAGAGGTTGAGGAGCGGACTGTCTCAGTTCGCCGTCTTGGTGATAGCAAGACCGAGGCAATGACGCTCGATCAGGCAATTGCCGAGTTCGGCTTCGCGGCTTTGCCGCCAGGCGGTCAGTAGGGTAATCCTTTGAAGTTGCAGGGATAACATCGGTCGAACATTCTTCAAGGATACTCAGACACGCCGCCACTCAGCGAAAGTCCAGAATGACTGGTTCACGACGCCATGGCCTGATTGGCCTGTGACCAACGCCTACCCGTACTTATGGTCGCGTCGGTATCGACTCATTCTGCCAAGCGGCGTCTGTACTGGTAGGGATTAAACATGTCGCAGCATATGAAATCATTCGCCTTTGCTGGGGCGTTCGGCACCCTATTGGCCACCCCTACGTCGTCCACCTCTGCCGATATGCCGATGGAAGAATGCTTCGTCGTCGCACTTGCGAGCCAGATCTATTGCGCCGCGGGGGTCGGGACTACCTGCAGGAGCCCATAGAAAGTAGACTATCGGGGCATCGAGCAATAGCTAGTCCCACTGGCGAGGCCGTACTGGATGCAACGCATCTTTCCTGTCAGAAAGCGCGTTGAGACTGGCTTGAGCCTGCAAGTTGTTCGAGCATTTTACTTGGTTCGGCCTGAACAACCTGATCAGGCAGTTTCGGCGCGTATTTGCGCCGGTTCATTCGAGCGAAGTGCCGACAGGATTGCGGCGATGATCAGGGCCAAGAGGGCCCTGATGGGGGCCAGGATCTTTCGGATGTTGTGTCCGCAGCCACAGAGCACGGCGAAGAGCGCGTCGCCGATGGTACCTTTGAGTGGGCAGCGGGACAGGCGGCCGTCGGTTTTCATGTGGCCGATTTCGGCCTCGATGGCGCTGCGGCGGCGGAGGTCGGCGATGAGTTTGGGCGTCAGTCCGCGCCTTGTGCCGCTGATCAGCACTCGGGTCTTTTCTACGCCATGGCCGCGATAGCCACGGTCGACGACGGCGAGGTTGGGGCGCTGGTCGGTCAGGATTTCCACCTGCTCCAGCGCCGGGGCCAGGGTGTGGCCGTCGTAGGGATTGCCGGGAAAGCTGCGCATGCCGACGATGAAGCCCTCGTCCAGCGTGGTGGTGATGCTGACCTTGCAGCCGAACTCGTAGCGCACCCGCGCCTTGCCCTTGGAGATGCAGTCCACCTCGGGCTCATGCAGGGCATAGATTTTGTCGCCGCCCTTTGGCGCCTGATGCAGCAGGTGTGAGACAAGGGCGAGCTTGCCGGCAACCCGATCGCGCAACGCTCCGGCGGGAAGGTCGCCGAGGTGACGGCGCAGGTCGCGCATCACCCTGCCGGTATAACCCTTCAACCTCTTCAATGCTTTGCGCATGCGGCGGAACTGCTTGGCATGAGCATAGCGGCCGACTTGCAGGGCCAGTGGCGGGGCGAGGCGGGCATAGGTCTGGCGCAACTCTACCCCAGCCTCCTGAGCCAGGCTTGCCAGTTGTCCGCGCGCCCGCTCGTAAAGCCGGGCGTCCGTGGGATAGGCGATAGTCTTTTCCATCACCGTCGTATCGACTGCAACGCGCTGGACGCTGCTCTCATCGATGGCCCCGGCTTTGCGCCCGGCGACGATGGTCTGGGTCAGCAGCCATTCGACGCCTTCCTCACCGATCCGCTTGCGCCACCGCGTCAGCGAGGACGGATCGATCGGAAGCTTGTGTCGAAAGAAGGTCTCACCGGTGAAGTGCTGGTAATAGGGGTTCTCGACCCAGCGGGCCACGATGGCCTCATCCGACAGCCGATAGGCGTGCTGGAGGTAAAGCAATCCGGCCACCAGCCGCGGCGGAGTGGCCGGACGCCCCGTCGTCGACGGGAAGAACCCGGCCCATTCCCGTTCGAACACCTCCCAGTCGATCAGGGCGGTCAACTTCACCAACTCATGGCGCAGGTCGATCAGATCGACAAGCCGTGGGCGGAGCAGGTCATCCTGTTCAGGCGGGCGAGCGCCGTGCTTCATGACCAAACCAAAATTGCAGGGTTCTGAATGAAATCATATGAAATCCTGCAGAAAGTCACGAGGAAAACTGCAGTGATCTGACGTAAAATCAAAGGCATGGCAGTTGTTCAGCGCCAACTCGATAGCCACGCCTATGCCCATTACCTGCACCACAAGTACTTCGAGGTGAATTATGGCGGCGATGGCCTGATCCCACTCGATAAGTGGTTCGGCTATTGGCACGACGGCACCAAAGAGGGCGAGGCCCTGATGCAGGCACGCTTCGAGGCGAAGAAGGCCCGCATGAACGCGAAATCCAACACATGAGATCGGAACGCACCCATCAGGGGTTCGTCTGAGGACTGCGGTAGAGGACCGCAAAAACCTGAAACCTTGGTTTCAAA
>JANXPK010000086.1 GCA_025357355.1 Rhodobacterales bacterium | reverse complement strand
GTTGGATTGTGAGGGGGCCAGCTTTGACAGCAAGGGCGGCTGGGCGCTGAACGCGCAACGGATGGTCGTCAAGCAAGGCTTCTTCTGGCGCAAGGTTCGGCAAACCAAGGGGCCGGTCTATCTGGCCAGTGCCGCCGTCGGCGATCTGGTGGATGATCTGGCCAGTTGGCCCGGTACCCTTCTTCTCGACGGCTTCACCTATGACCGGATCAGCGCCGCCCCGACCGATGCCAAGGCGCGCCTGGGCTGGCTGCGCAAGGGGTCCAGTTTCGAAGGCGCTTTCTTACCCCAGCCCTACACCCAATTAGCCAAGGTCCTGTCGCGGATGGGGCATGACCGGGACGCTCGGCTGGTCCTGATGGAGCGTGAGGCGCGGCTGTCCCGACAAACCCGCAGTGCCCGCAAGGTCACCCCCAATGGGGACGTCGACATTGCATTTGCCAGCCTTGGGGCTGATCTGGCCAATCTTGCGGAGTGGCTGTGGGACGTCTTGCTGCGCATCGTTGCCGGCTACGGCTACCGCCCCATGCGCAGTTTTTATGCCATGCTGGGCCTGTTCATCGCGGCTGGTGTCCTTGCCAGCCTGACGTGGAACGAAGGCTCCTTTGCCCCCAATTCCGACGTGATGCTCACCTCCCCCGGCTGGATGACCGTCGCGGCGAAAGACTGTATCCCTCGCATGCAGCCAAATTTCGTGACCGTATGCGACCCAAACCCTGCCGCATGGTGGTCCAGCAATCCGAACCTCGGCCTTGACTGGACCTCGTTCAACCCATGGGCCTATGCCGCCGACCTCGTCGTGCCGGTGCTCGACATCGGACAGACCTCGGCTTGGGCACCCTCCAAGGATCGCGGGTTCTGGGGCTGGTTGTTCTGGTGGGCAAGCTGGTGGCTGGAAGCATTGGGTTGGCTCGTCACCGCCCTTGGTGCCGCCGCCATCACCGGCATCATCCAGCGTGACCGTGGGTAGCGGCCGTGGCCAAATCTTTCCGCATCGTTGAAATCTCAAACCCAACCATCTGATTTCACACACTTTCCAAAAACACCCGGATCTGGACAGCCCCAACCCCCTCCCCTAAACTCTCCCCGAACCAGAACGGAGACACCCTCATGCAACCCAAAATCGGTGTGATCGGCGGGTCGGGGGTCTATCAGCTTGACGACCTCCAGAACCCCGAATGGATCATTGTCGAGACCCCGTGGGGCCCCCCCTCCGATGCCATCCTGTCCGGCACTCTGAACGACACTCCGATGGCCTTCCTGCCCCGCCACGGCCGCGGCCATGTCCATTCCCCCACCACTGTCCCCTACCGCGCCAATATCGACGCGCTGAAACGCCTCGGCTGCACCGACATCCTCGCTGTCTCGGCCGTGGGCAGCTTGCGCGAAGACTACAAGC